>JAYVHJ010000270.1:0-17933 GCA_043771315.1 Raineyaceae bacterium | reverse complement strand
CTTTTGATAGCAATGGCTAGTGAATTAAAGACATTACGTAAACTAGGATCCGTCTTATAATCATAGAACTCCTTGTTACTAAATGGAGCCCCAAAAGTAAGATTTATATCAAAAAAAGCAATTCTGATACCCTTTAAAGGTTCGTTATAGATAGCATCATATAAAATGGTTCTACACCCTATACCACTAGACAAAAAAGCCTTTGCAAGTGTAATCAAATCTTGTTCACTATCATCAACAATGATGATATTATTTTGGGGTTGAAACATATTTATTAATTATTTTGGAAACACTAGTGCAATACAAGCACCATTATATGCATTAGGAATTTCAAGGTCGGCACTATCTGGGAATACAAGTTTACCACCCATAATATTCATTACTAAATCTGTAAAATATAATCCCAGTCCCATTCCCCCTTCTTTGTATGTTTTAAATGGTTTTGCCAATTCTTCTGGCTCAATTATAAATCCGCTGCCATTATCTGCAATTATAATGGCTGGCACACCAAATGTTTTTATGTCTGTACCTATATATATTGCTGATTTAAAATTACCACCCACCAAATCTCTTTTAGATGTTGTCCAGTAAATAGCGTTATCAATTAAATTTGATAATGCGCTCACTAATAGATTTGAAGGTCCTTTAAAATTAAAATTTTTATTTTCACCTGTTAAGAGAGGTGAAGATAAGATAATTTTATGGTACTCTAATCTGCTTATATTTATTCTTTTTGCTGACTCAACTATATTTACAGCATTTGTGTTAATAGTTTTATTTTGTTTAAGTATTGGAGACAGATTTTCTAGTATTTGAATTAAGTTTTTAATTTTATTCTTAATGTATTCTATATCCACATTTGAATTATTCAATTCAGCATTAATAGAATGAATTTCCCTGTCCACTTCGTGGAAAGCAAGACCTAAATTTAATCCTGCCATTCCTGAGTTAACCATTATATCCCTCATTTCAATATAATCAGCATCAACTTTTTTCAGGAAAGGTGCTAATTCTACTTCTAAGTTTTTTTCTTTTACTTTTTCTTGCAATTCAGCCATAGTTTCACCAAAACCTACTTTTTTAGTAGGTTTAGTAGATTCAACAAATTCATCTATTTTATCTCTGTCAATAGCAGCTTCTCTTTCAAAAAAACGAAAAATATCCCTAATTAATAAACTAAATTTATTATACTCTAAATTATCTATAAATCCTTCTCTATTAGTCTTTTCAACTAATCCATTACTTTCTTTTAGAAGTAATTCTATAAATCCAATAGTAACTTTTTTACCAAAATGATCACCAGCCCTTTGAATTTTATCTAGGTCTAAACTCAACCAATCATCAAAACTTTCACCATAATTATAAACTCTAATATTATCTCTAAATATTTTTACGCCACAATTTTCTTTAATATACTCTTTAGTTGCGGTTATTTGTCTTCCAGATGTCATATTTAGCAAACTGCTACTTTGGTTAAAAACATGGAATTGTCCTTTTATTTTCCCTATTTTAGCAACATCTTTATTTCTTAAATACTTATTGAAATTATTTAAACCATCTAGCTCTTCAAATAATTTACCAATGTGAAGGAAATTATCATTAGTCTTATTATCTTTGTTTGATTTTTTTTCAACAACTCTTTTTTCAATTTTAGTTTGATTTGGAGGGTTAAATAAATATGACCATTTAAATTCAGCTAGATTATCTTGAAAATTAGGATCAGTATTTTCACCCCATAAACTTACCTCAAAATCAAATTTATACAAACTATCTTCTAATAATTCTACTGAAGATTTTACATCTTTAATCCATTCTTGGTGATGATCATTACATTTAACTTGAATATCAAAATCAGGAAAGGTACTAAATGGATTTTTAATATTATTTATCTTACGGACTAAATCTCTTATCATTTTTTTAGTCCAGTTATTCGTGGTTAAATTTGAGAGAGTTATTTTTGTTCCGTGTCCTTTCTTAAATTTGTCAATAGCACCAAGATACTCTAAATCAACCTCTAAGTCTTGAATATATTCTTTTGACTCAATTAATTTATCCCAATCTATTGACAATTTACTGAAAAATAAATCTCCTATTGTTTGTGTTTCAAGTATAATTTCTTTTGCCAATTTATGAACTGCAAGTCTGCCTATACCTTTATTTCCAAAAGAAATTCTACCAAATTTTGGGCTTTCTTTTCTGTTTTTACCACGTTTAAAATCTGTTCCAATTGTAAGCCAAACATCTTGAATAGTCTTTGGAAGCATACCACAACCATCATCTTCTATAACTATTTTTTGATTTTTTGTATTTAAATCTATAAATTCTATAGTAACATTTTGTGCATCAGCATCATAAGAATTTTTGACAAGTTCAAAAATAGCAAGACTATCACTACCTATAAGTTCATTACCTAATAGAGTGAGTACGTGGCTTTTAGCTTTTAATTGGTGTTTAGTTATTGACATAGTAATAATAATTCTTTCATTTTTTTAGCAATTGCATAAGCCAATAATGGTGGCACAGCATTTCCAATTTGTTTAAATATAGCAGTACGTGAACCTTCAAAATAGAAATTATCAGGGAAAGATTGCAATCTTGCTGCTTCTCTAACAGAAATAGAACGACATTGTTTTATGTCTGGGTGAATGTAATAATGCCCATCTTTTGCAATATGCGCTACAACAGTATGCCCTATTCCTTCTCCATCTACAACTTTATACCTGTCTATAAATGATTTTTCATTTTTGTGATTTTTCAGATTTTCTGGTAGGTCAGGATATCTTAATCTTATTCTACCATCATTCCACTTTTCAATAGCTATTTTATATATCTCTAAATCTCTCAAATTGTGAGGTCTAGTAATATGTTGCGTTGTAAAATTAGCCTTATTTCTTAATTCAAATTTTTCTAAATAATTATTTTTTAGATTTGTATAGTTTGCAACTTGTAAAATATCTCCAGGCTTTAATATTGGTAAATCTGCAAAAATATCATTTACTTTATACTCTTTTGAAATAGTTTCTATTTGCGGAAAACCAAAATCATTTTCTGTCAACCACCCAACAATAATTATTCTTTTACGAGCTTGCAAAACACCATAATTTGAAGCATCAAGTGTTTCTGGATAAACTTCATAACCTAATTTTTTAAAATAGTTTTTTAAGTTTTTAAAATGTTTACCTCCATTAGCACTTAATAAACCTGGTACATTTTCAAATACAAATGCTTTGGGTTTAAATTCTTTTAAAAAACGTCCGTACTGAATATATAGCTTATTTCTTGGGTCATTTTCTATATTTTCTTGATGCCTTCCAAGTAATGAATATGCTTGACAAGGTGGACCACCAATAATAATATCTATTTCTTCATTTTTTTGTATCTTTTTGATTTGATTAAAAAGTCCTTTTATGGATTTATCCGTTATCTCAACATTTAATACAGCATCTAAAATTTCAATTGGAACATAATTTTCATAAAGTTCTGTTCTACTTATCTTTCCTTTTAAGTATTCATTATAAATTTCTATTTTACCATTTTCTGAAAGATAATGAAATATTGCCCTCGTTTTTATAGTAAAACAAGCTTCTGAATCCATTTCAATATGAGAAATAGGATTAAACCCTGCTTTAATAAATCCCTCTGACATACCAGAAGCACCAGCAAATAAATCTATGAAGTTGATTTTTTTCATTTTGTTATTTTGATGAAAAACTCATCTAATTATGATTATATTGTTGTTTATGCAAATATATATAATTATTTATAAAATACGCAATTAAACACAATAAAATACAAAATAGACATCTACTCCGTAAGATTTTTGAGTAGTAATAATTTATTTTCAAATAAAACTCCCTCCTCAAAATTTAAAGTTTTAAGAAGGGAGTTTTTATTTAAGCGCAAACCTAAATATTATGCATTTTTGCCTGCTGCAATCAAATTAAGTGCGCCACCAGCTTTAAACCACTCTATTTGTTGTGTGTTATAGCTATGTTTTACCTCAAATGCTTCAGAAGTACCATCTTTATGGTTTAGCACAACCACAAGGTTTTTCCCTGCCTCAAAAGATGTAAGTCCAATAATATCAATGCTATCATCTTCTTGGATTTTGTCATAATCAGCATTATTAGCAAAAGTAACGGCTAACATTCCTTGTTTTTTCAAGTTTGTTTCGTGAATACGAGCAAAAGACTTCACAAGCACCACACGAACTCCTAAATGACGAGGTTCCATAGCAGCGTGTTCACGTGAAGAACCTTCTCCATAATTATTATCACCCACTACAATAGTACCCACGCTTTGTGCTTTGTAGGCACGTTGTACTGTTGGTACTTCTCCGTACTCGCCTGTAAGCTGGTTTTTTACAGTATTTGCCTTGTCATTAGCAAAATTGATAGCTCCAATAAGCATATTATTAGAGATATTATCCAAATGTCCACGGTATTTTAACCAAGGACCAGCCATAGAAATATGGTCAGTTGTACATTTTCCTTTTGCTTTAATCAGCAGTTTTAAGCCTTTCAAATCTGCTCCTTCCCACGCCAAAAATGGCGCAAGCAACTGCAAACGGTCAGATGTCGCACTTACAACCACCTGCACTTTGCTACCATCTTCCGCAGGTTTTTGATAACCAGCATCTTCTACATCAAAGCCTTTTGGTGGAAGTTCCATTCCTGTTGGTTCGTCTAATTTTACTTGCTCACCGTTTTCGTTAGTAAGAAAATCAGTCAAAGGATTAAACGTCATTTTTCCTGCAATAGCCAAAGCCGTTACAATTTCAGGAGATGCCACAAATGAATGTGTATTTGGGTTTCCGTCTGCACGTTTAGAGAAATTTCTGTTAAAAGACGTAATAATAGAGTTTTTCTCTTGTTTTTCTGCGCCATGTCTAGCCCATTGCCCAATACAAGGACCACAAGCATTTGCCAAAACCACACCACCAATTTTACCAAAAATATCCAAAAACCCATCTCTCGCCACCGTAAAGCGCACAAGTTCAGAGCCTGGTGTAATGGTATATTCAGAACTTACCTTTAGTTTTTTGTTGATAGCTTGTTGTGCCAAAGATGCAGCACGAGAAATATCTTCATACGAAGAGTTGGTACACGAGCCAATAAGTCCAACAGAAAGCACTTCTGGCCAACCATTATCTCTTACGGCTTGTGCGAGTTTTGAGATAGGCCAAGCCAAATCAGGCGTAAATGGACCATTTACGTGTGGCTCAAGTTCAGAAAGATTTATTTCTATAAGTTGGTCATAATAAGCCGCTGGATTTTCATAAACGCCTAAATCTGGACGTAAATGCTCTCTTACTTTGTCTGCTTCTGCAGAAATATCAGCTCTATCTGTAGCATCAAGATAGGCTTTCATTTTGTCATCATAAGCAAAAAGAGAAGTTGTAGCTCCAATTTCCGCACCCATATTACAAATAGTGCCTTTTCCTGTGCAAGAAAGAGATTCTGCGCCTTCTCCAAAATATTCTACAATGGCATCAGTACCACCAGAAACAGTCAAAATTCCTGCAACTTTAAGGATAACATCTTTTGCAGAAGCCCAACCAGACAATTTTCCAGTAAGTTTTACGCCAATAAGTTTAGGAAATTTCAGTTCCCACGCAAGTCCAGCCATTACATCACAGGCATCTGCACCGCCTACACCTATTGCAATCATACCCAAACCGCCTGCATTAGGCGTGTGTGAGTCTGTTCCTATCATCATTCCACCAGGAAAAGCATAATTTTCTATTACAACTTGGTGAATAATTCCTGCTCCTGCTTTCCAAAAACCAATACCATATTTATCAGAAACAGAAGCCAAAAAGTCATAAACTTCTTTGTTTGAAGTATTTGCTGTAGCCAAATCAGCAACCGCACCTACTTTTGCCTGTATCAAATGGTCGCAATGTACGGTAGAAGGCACAGCAACGGTTGGTTTTCCTGCCTGCATAAATTGCAAAAGTGCCATTTGAGCAGTTGCATCTTGCATAGCAACTCTATCTGGCGCAAAATCAACATAATCAATGCCACGTTTGAAATTTTGTAGCGGAAAAGCAGGGTGAAGATGCGAATAAAGGATTTTTTCAGCAAGCGTAAGCGGATGTCCTACTATGTTGCGTGCCTCGTTGATGCGTGTTTCCATACGTGCATAAACGGATTTTATCATTTCTATGTCAAATGCCATAAAAAAAGGGTTTTAGGTTAGTTGATGAAGTCTAAATATTCCAATATTTCACAAAAATACAAAATTTGGCTGATTATCAAATAAAGCTATTTTTTTTGATGTTATTTAGAAAGATTCTAAATGAATTGTTTGAAATTATAAACTGGTGTTACACAAGGTAATTGTAGAGACGTTACTTGTAACGTCTAAAACATAGAGAATGTATTTAAATAATGAGTTCGTTTGCTTCCTACGTTGTTTGTCATTTAGACGTTGCAAGCAACGTCTCTACAAAAATACATTTTTTTCTTTTGAATTTTTCTTTTACATTTGTCCCAATATCCTCCTCAATATTCAACATCAAAATTAACATCAAAACAAATGATAAATAAAGTAATTACTGATTTAGATGCTGCCATTGCACAGATAAAAGATGGTGATATACTAATGCTAGGCGGTTTTGGCTTGTGTGGCATTCCTGAAAACTGTATTTCTGCTCTGTTGCGTAGTGGGGTAAAAAATCTTACTTGTATCTCTAATAATGCTGGGGTAGATGAGTTTGGCATAGGTTTGATGCTAAAAACTAAGCAAGTCAAAAAAATGATTGCTTCTTATGTGGGTGAAAATGCTGAATTTGAAAGACAATTATTGTGCGGTGAATTAGAAGTGGAACTTTTGCCACAAGGTACGCTTGCAGAACGCATACGTGCTGGTGGTGCAGGCATTCCTGCGTTTTTTACGCCTGCGGGGGTGGGTACAGAAGTGGCAATAGGTAAAGAAACAAGAGATTTTTATGGCAAAACTTACCTAATGGAATATTGGTTGCGTGCTGATTTTGCACTTGTGAAGGCGTGGAAAGGGGACACCGCAGGAAATCTTATTTTTAAAGGAACAGCACGAAATTTTAATCCTATGATGGCTACTGCAGGCAAAATAACTATTGCAGAAGTAGAAGAACTTGTGCCTGTAGGTGAGCTAGACCCTAATCATATTCATACAGCAGGGATTTATGTGCAACATATTTATCAAGGAAAAAACTACGAAAAACGCATAGAACAGCGTACAATCACGAAATAATTATAAATTATCTTGGTACTGAGGTTAGTGAATTAGCGAGAAATAATAGCGTCTTGTGTAACTTCAGTACTTTATTTTGCATCTAACAAGTTTTTCAGTTTGTGGTATTCTTCTTTATCCAAAATATCTAATTTGTTTCCTGTGGCGAGTGCTATCATTTCTCTTGCTTTCTCTACACGTCTCAACATATTGATAATGATACTATTACTATGATTTAGGAACTGATAAACATCTTTTTCACAAACAGGAATTTTATAGCCTTTTTGGCTACTAGCTATCAATATCCCTTCATCTCTTAGTTTAGCAATGACGTTGGAGCGGAAAAAATGCTCACTAATGTCGCTTTCTTGCGCCAAATGGTTGATTATTTCTTTGGTAGAAACAGATTTATGCAAATCAATTCTTAAATTAAATAGCAAAATATTCAAAAATAAAAGTTGATGTTTTTCTTCTTCTATGGTAGATGTTTTTTTCTCGTTGATATAAGTAGAAATGAGTTTTAGGGCAGCATAAGCAATATCAGGGTCGTAGTTTTCTTCTTTTTGGGTGGGCGCATATTCTAAGATGGGTCTGTCATCTGGGAAAAACTTTGTACCTATAAGTTTTTTTGCAAGTAATTTTTCAAATTCTTGAAAATCAGGGCTTTTTTGTTGTTTGTCGTGTATGCAAGCAAGCGTACCAGCCACGAAATCAGCCACTTGCAAAATATTAAAAGTTTTGCTACTCGCAAACTGAAAACTTGCATTAGCATCAGAAAATAAATCAGGCTTAATATGATTTGTATGAAGATATTTTGTAAATTCTTTCATAAAAGGGTTGCTACTGTGTTGGTTGGCGCATACCTCTACATCTGCGGTGCGGTAAAGTTCTTTGTAAAGCAAGCCACACAAAAACTTATAAAAAGATTTTTTATACTGAAATCCCTCACCATAAAGACGTTGTTTATCAATGATAACGGCATAAATCTGAAAATCCAACGCTAACAAATCCGTTAAAATACGCTTTCTTAAGTCGTCATCTTGTCCCACTTTTGCTGATTTTATTTCGCTTTGTGGCTTTTTCTGAAAGTATTTTTTTCTAATTTCGTCTATTTCTATTGTTAATTGTGCTTTTTTATCTTTTTCAATAATGATAGCTGCCAAAATAAAATGGGTACTATCATTATCAAAATCAAAAGAATTGTTGCCTGCCTCTGCAACAAAAACCATTTTGTTTTTTCTCTGATTTTTATGTTGATTTTCCATTTTTTGTTTGTTTTATTTGTTTTCACCACATAGGCATATAGAAGACATAGAAATACAAAAAAATAGCTATCAATGATTTGTATTCATAATTTACAATTCATAACCTCAATTATTTACACTAAATTAGGAATAACAATATTGATAGTTGTTCCTGTTTTTACCTTAGAAGCTATATTGATAGTTCCGCCTAGTTTATCAACAGTTTCTTTGACAATGTAAAGCCCCAATCCTGAACCATTTAGTTGTTCATTTCCTCTATAAAACATCTCATAAATGCGTGGCAAATGCTCCTTCTCAATTCCTAAACCATTATCTTTGATTTCTATGGAAGTAGTAGTTTTTTCTATCAAAATAGTTACTTCAATATAAGAATTTTTCTTTGTATGGTCAGCGTAACGTATAGCATTAGAAATGAGATTATTAAAAATAATACTAAGCCTGCTCATATCAGAAAAGAAGGCGTTTTTGCGCTCAATATGGATAATTTTTTCTATTTTTTTAGCATTATCCATATAACTATGATGCTCAAAAATCTCATCAAACATTTTTCTAAAATTGATTTCTTCCCTTTTAGTTTCTATGCGAGTATTGCGGGAATAGTCCAAAATATCTTGTATGAATTTGTCCAAACGGCGCACACTTTTCTCCAAAAGTGTCAAATATTCCCTTAATTCTGTTATATTTTCTGTATAAGTACAAAGATTAAGCAAACCAAGCATTGAAGAAATAGGCGCACGCAAGTCGTGAGAGGCACTATACACAAATCTATCAAGCTCCGCATTAGTTTTGGTAAGCTCATTGTTGAGGTTAGAAAGATTTTCATTTATTTGTGTGAGTTCTTCTTCATTATGTGCCAATTGTTCTTCTCTTTTTGCAAGAATAATATTAAGATTTTCTTGTTCACTAAGAATATCACGCAAATTATTTTCTGCTTTTTTGCGTTCCGTAATGTCCGTACAAGCACCTATATAAAGTGTATCCCCATTTTCTTTGCGTTGTGGCACAGACCTAAAATGCAACCAACGCATATCTGTTTTGTTTTTGTCAGAAGGCTTATAGTAACGAGTTTCAAACTCAAAAACCTTAAAATCTTCAAAAGAACGCCTTTCTTCACGTTGAAGGTATTTGAGGTCTTCTTGATGTACGTTATCATACATTAGCCTAAAATCATTTTGCAAATCCTCCGCTGAAATACCCAATAAATCCACAATATTTTTGCTTGCATATTGAAAAAAATATTTTTGCTTTACATCAATACAAACCTGATAAATAGCTACGTGAGAAAGATTATTATTGATAGAAACCAATTTTATTTCATTTTCTATGAGCTTTAACTCACTGATTTTCTTGTCGTTGATGTCTATACTTACGCCAGAAAAGCCGCACAAACGCCCACGCTTTGTGTAGATTGGTCTGCCTCGTGTAAGCACCCATTTATACGAACCATTAGGTTGTTTTTGCCTAATTTCCATTTCATAATTTCCCTTAACATTAATAGATTCTTGCACCTTTTTGGTGATTTCAACCATATCTTCTGGGTGTATTAGGTCAGCATTTATTTCACTTTCAGTAGGGGCGTTTTCCTGTTTTTCTAAGCCAAAAAGCGCATAATTTTGCTTATCCCAATAGACTTTATTTAGGTCATAATCCACGTACCAACTACCCAAACGAGCAAATTCTTGTGTATGTTCTAGTGTTTGTGTTACTTTCTGGATTTCTTGTTCTAGTTCCACTGTTGGTGTCATATCTTCTTGAAAAGCAACAACATAAATCACCTTCCCAAGCTCATTTTTGATGCTATAAAGGGTTGTTTTTGCCCAAATAAGTTTCCTTCCTGCACTTGTTTTGATGTGGTATTTTGAAGTGGGAATTTGTACTGTTTCTCCTTCAAAAGCACGTTTAACGAGGTGTTGTTGTTTGGCACGTGCTATTTGCATATCTTTCAGAATACAGTAATCTTTTTCAATAATAGAGAGTTTTGTTCCCATCATATTTTCCCAAGCACCATTAGCAAAGCATATATAACCTTCATTATCAAACACTTGTATAGGCATTGGAGAAAACTCAAAAAGTGAAGGAATATTGATACTTTTTGAATTATTGGTAGTTGTATGATTATTGGTAGCTTTGTATGGACTAATATGTATAAAAACAATTTCATTTTTTTCAGGAATAGTAACGGCAATCACTCTAAAAAATTTATTTTGTGCAGGATATGCAACTATTCCCTCCCATTTGTCGTGAGAGGCAAGATAAAGCGTTATCCTTTTCATTTTTTGAAGGTTTGCTTGATACAAAAACTCTTCATTTGTAAAATGAATATGACAAAATTCGTCTATGTATTTATTTTTGATAACATTACTTTCTAAGGATATCAACGTACAAAAATCATCACAGACCCAAGTAATCATACCATTTTTATCTGTTACGAGCAATGCGCCCAGCCTTGAAAAAGTTTGTAAGTAAGTGGTTTCCATCAAGAATCTTATAAAATGAAATTATATTATTGTTATTTTAGTGTTATTTTATCAACATTTAGTTGTTATTCACAAAAATATCTTTTTTTATCAATATTTTTAGTTTTTACAGCATTTTTTTGTAAAAAAAGTTAAAATATAATCTTTTCTATCTTACATTTGTTCAAAAAAATCTTGCATTAAATTTGCATTAAACCTACATTAAATCAAATAAATTTATCAAAAAACGAAAAAAAACTATCTAAACAATAGAAATTTTGGAATTTCCAATTTTTAGTAATATATTTGCCAATGGTAATACTTAATTTATTATATGAAAAATTATAACGGCATATACAACCAGATGGACGACAATAACTTTATGTTGTCTTATAAAGGAAAAGTAGGCTTTGTAGAGGTTACGTCACTACTGAAAATACTAGAAGAACGCTTAGAATCATCAGAAACAGACCCTCGCACACGCAAGAAAGTCTATAATATTGCTATGGAATGTTACCAAAACCTTAGCCATCACTTAGATAACACTACTGCGCCTTTTGGAAACAAAGGACTGGTTATCTTTGAAACTGACGACCAAAAATACACAATAGCGACTGGAAACTACATTTTTAATGAAAAAATTGATACTCTCAAACAAAAAATTGACCATATCAATTCCTTAGATAAAGTGGCTATGAAAGAATTTTATAGGCAAATCTTAGAAAATGAACAATATTCTGACAAAGGAACGGCTGGGCTTGGTTTTATTGATATTGCACGCAAATCTGAAAGCCAACTTGTGTATAATTTTACCCAATGTGATGAGCATATTTCTTTCTTTACATTGAGTATTGACCTAAAAAGAGTGCCGCAAACAGTTGTCGCTTAAGCAATTACAAAAATTTTAATTTAGGTGAGGAGAAAATGAAATTTAGAAATAAATATTGTCATAATTGTATTAAACTCACAACTCACAACTTACAACTCACAACTAATCTATTATAGTTTTATGGAACATTTGCAATTAGAAGCTACACCCACAAGTGCCTACGTTAATTTTAACCCAACAACGGGCAAAATAGAAATGAAAGGACGCTCTGTGCCAGAAAACCCTTTGGAGTTTTTCAACCCACTTACGAGCTGGCTAGAAACTTATCATAAAGAAGTAGCAAAACCACTTTCTTTTGATGTAAAATTAGAATATTTTAATACAAGTTCTTCAAAATGTTTATTAGATGTATTCAAAAAAATACTCCTAATGCACCGTGCAGGCATTCAAACAGAAATAACTTGGTGGTGTGAAGAATTTGATGATGATATGGTAGAAGCTGGTGAAGACTACAAAGAAATGCTTAATATGCCTTTCAATATAAAAATCCTTGAAGAATAAAATGAATTGTGAATTTTGAGTTGTGAGTTAAATACAAAATTTATCAATAAAAAACCACAAGCAAATAATAATTATAATAATAATAAATTACATACAAATACTGTATAAAATCTTGCTTGATTTGCCTATAAATTGATGGAAAAAGTATATCTTAGAGAAATAGAAGAGCTAGAACGAGCACAAGCATTCATTGCACAAGAAAATATTGAAAATCATATTTTTAGAAATGAATATGTAAAACTTGTTGATAGTTTTGATGATGCTGTCGGGCAAATGCGCCTTATTACGAAAGTGAGCGACAAAATTCAGAAAAAACTAGATAGAGTAAATTCTGCATTAGACGTTAAAAATGCTGAACTTGATATTAAAAATGCTGAACTTCAAACAACCATAGACGAACTTACGCAAGCACGAGCAGGCAAAATTGCTGCTACTATTGTACTTGCTATAGCCGTAATGCTGTTTTTATTGGAAGAATTATTTATTGATAATCTTATTAAAAATCTTTTAGGAACAACCAGCCAATGGGCAAGCGTTATTACCAAACTTGTCGTTGTATTGCTTTTAAAGCCTTTGGAAGGACTTTTAGAGAATTTTATTATTAGTTATCTTTACAGAAAAAAGAAAAAAAGAGAAAAGGAAGCTGAAAAGCCAAAAATAAATACCACCAGTGAACTGTGATATAAATACTATATATTAATTTAGTGGGATAAACCCTTAGGGTGTAACCTTTTGAAATTCAAAGTTTTAGCCAAATTACACCCTAAGGGTTTTGTTCCTATTTAGATGTATAAACTTAAAAGAAAAACTGATATTCCTGCCATTTCTTACATCAATCTTCCTGCATCTAAAAGTGAAAGTAATAGAGTGCTTATTTTACAAGCACTTTTTTCTTTTTTTCAGGAAAATGATAAAAATATTGCTTTTAAACCTATTTTAAGCAATATTTCTGCCGCCAATGATACCGTTGTAATGCAAAATTTACTAGAAAAAATAACAGAAAATGCTAGTTTAGAAAACCCTGTGCATCTTACGCTTGATGCACAAGATGCAGGTACTACATTTCGTTTTTTGACTGCTTTTTGTGTGGCTACACGCACTTATGCCACGCTCACAGGTACGCCACGTATGCAAGAACGCCCTATTGGTATTTTGGTTGATGCCCTAAAAGAGCTAGGCGCAGATATTGAATACTTGCAAAAAGATGGCTTCCCTCCTATCCAAATCAAATATTTTGAGCAAAAAAGAGATATTATTACGCTTTCTGCTGATGTAAGTAGTCAGTTTATTTCTGCCTTGCTGATGATTGCGCCTACACTTCCCAAAGGTTTGACTATCAATTTATTAGGTAAAATAAGCTCCAAACCATATATAATGATGACTTTGGCACAAATGCAACACTTTGGTATTCAAAGTACATATAATGCCAACGAGCAAAGCATTAGTATTTTGCCGCAAAAGTACAAAATACAAGATTTTTCAGTAGAAAATGATTGGTCTGCGGCAAGTTATTGGTATTTGGTAGCGAGTTTATGCCCTAATAAAACCTTTATAATCAATGGATTGAAAGAAAAGTCTTTGCAAGGAGATAGTAAAATAGTTGAAATAATGCAACTGTTTGGTGTGAAAACTACTTTTTTGGAGAATGGCATAGAAATTAAAACCACCCCTAGCCCCTCCTTTGAAGGAGAGGAACAAACTCCACTCCTTCCTAAGGAGGGGTTGGGGGTGGTTTCTAATCCTATTTTTATAGATTTTTCAGATTGCCCAGATTTGGCACAAACCATTGTAGCTTTGTGCGCAATCAAACGTATTTCTTTGAAAATGAGCGGTTTAGAAAGCCTTATTATCAAAGAAACAAACAGAATAGAAGCACTTAACAACGAAATAAATAAAATTGGTTGTAAGTTGTGCAAAGAAGATGATTATTGGTACGTAAAACCAATAATTGATTTTAAAGGTGATTTTTCAAATATTATTTTTAATACTTATGACGACCACCGTATGGCAATGGCTTTCGCACCATTGGCACTTGTTTTGGATAATATCTGCATAGAAAACCCAAGTGTTGTCAGAAAATCTTACCCTAATTTTTGGGAAGAATTAGAGAAAGTTATTTTTATCACCACATAGGCACATAGAAAGCATAGAAATACAAAAAATAATTATTGCTTACGCCACTTAAGCAGGTAAAACCACGCTACGACAACAGTATAGGAAGAAACAATAAGTATAATATAAAAATTGGAAACAGAAGTATTATAAGAGATAGGAATATAGCCCGAGAACAAAAGCACCACAAATCCTAGTAGCAATACAAAACCTATCATTGCACCAATATACCAATTATACCACTTTTTATAGCCGTTTTTTCTCCATAATGCAACAAAATCTATAGCTTGCCAAATACCCAAAATAGGCAAAAGATACATTAGAAACAGAGAAAACATCATTAAAGGTGTAACAACTAATATACAACAAATACTTGCCAATACAAGCAAAACAAGTTGCCCATAATAGTTGATGTTTTTTGCTGAATTATCTGACATTTTATTATTTTTTTAAAGTGATTTTCTTGATAGTTTGAAAAATAACTTTCGTTCCTTTTTCTGATTCTGCATCTAAAAAGCCTTCTTTTACTTCTAAAATGTTGCTATTTTTCCCTGCTGAAACCACGCAAATATGATGCCCCAAACCAGCCCAATAGCCCGAACAAGCACTAAGCGCATTTTTTGGTATTTGGTATTGAGATTGCGTAAATGCTTGTTTTTCAAGCTCGTTAAAGTAAGACGTAGCTTTTTTTATCAATGTTTTTTCACCATTCACCACCAAATAAATAGTTGTTTCTGGTTTGTCTTCCTCAAGACCTTGTTTTTCAAATATCCAAGATATTTCAGGTGTTTTTGGAGTATTTTTTGATTTGTTTTGTGCAGAAACTTCTGTGCAAAAAAAGCATAGAAAGTAAAAAATAAAAAGTTTTTTCATTGTTTTGATTGATTTAGGATTTGCGTAAAAATAGAATTTTTTGTGCAACTTAACAATAAAAATGAAAATATTTATGAAAATATTGAAACCACTAAAATATATAACTATTATTTTTAAACAAAAATAATAGTTTTTAGCTTTTTTGTTAGAAACACTTTTTTGATATATTTATTTTTGATATATTTACAAAATAAATAATATGCATTGGCATAACAATCTAGTTTTTAGAGTTTAACTTTTGCTTTTCGTGTTTTTTGATTTTAAACGTATAAAATATAATTTTACGAATACCTATATGAATAACTTTGTTTATTTATCTTTGATGCTATTTTTAGTGTTTTCTTGCAAAACAAAAACGCCAGATACGCCTGCTGTGGTATCAGAAGTACCAATGACACTCACAAAACCTGCTAATTTTCCTTCATTTGCCTATAATTTTACTAATAATCAGTTTAATCCAGAGGCTTTTAAGTTAGGGCGTGCCTTATTTTTTGATGGTTTGTTGTCAAGAGATGGAACAATTAGTTGCGGTACTTGCCATCAGCAAACCGCAGCTTTTACACATCACGAACACAATTTTAGTCACGGAATAGATGACAAATTAGGTACAAGAAATGCCCCAGCTCTCCAAAATATGGCTTTTCAGTTTGATTTTTTTTGGGACGGAGGCGTGAATAACCTTGATTTATTTTCTATTGCTCCTATCCAAAATCCTGTGGAAATGGACGAAAAATTAGGAAATGTATTGACGAAGTTGCGCAATACTACCAAATATCCGCCTTTGTTTGAAAAGGCATTTGGTAGCACAGAAATCAGTACACAGACGTTTAATAAGGCACTTTCACAATTTATGGTGGCGTTAGTATCCGCTAATTCTCGTTATGATAAATATATCAGACAAGAAACAGGCGGAAATTTGAGTACAACAGAACTTGCAGGAATGCAGATTTTTCAAGCAAAATGTGCTTCTTGTCATTCTGGAAGTCTTTTTACAGACCAAAGTTTTAGAGATAATGGTTTGCCAATAAATACTAGCATCAATGATCAAGGGCGTTTTATGGTTACAGGACAAGAAAGCGACAAACTAAAGTTCAAAGTGCCAAGCCTTAGAAATATTGGTTTTACTGCGCCTTATACGCATGATGGGCGTTTTCGTACCTTAGAAGAAGTTTTGGAGCATTATGCAAGTGGAGTAGCCAATCACGCTAATTTGGATAATTTACTGAAAAAACCTGACGGCTCACGTGGAATTACGCTTGATGCAGACGAAAAAACTAAAATTATTGCCTTCCTCAACACCCTAAATGATAGTGAATTTTTGACTGAAAAACGCTTTTCTGAAGCAACAACAACCAAAAAATAGGTACGAGGCGCAAAGTATGAAATTTTTTAATACATAATTAAAAATCAATATAATAAAACCTGCAAATAATTGAATATTTGCAGGTTTTTTATTTTCAAATTGTTTTCAAATGCTTTTTTTGTATCTTTGCACCACTTATTAAAAATCAAATATTTAAAAATATTTTACATACCTATATTTATGCAGAAAGTCCTTTCAGAAAGAATTATCAATTTAGAAGAATCTCAAACGCTAGAAATGGCAGCAAAAGCACGTGCATTGGCTGCAAAAGGTGTTGATGTTATTAAATTAAGTTTGGGTGAACCAGATTTTTTTACGCCTGCGCACATAAAAGAAGCTGCAAAAAAAGCTATTGATGATAATTTCACGTTTTACACGCCTGTTGCTGCGTACGCAGAACTTCGTGAGGCTATTGCACAAAAACTTAGCAGAGATAACGGTTTGAACTGGAAAGCTGAAAATATTGTAGTTTCTACAGGCGCAAAACAATCCCTTATCAATGTTGTGCTTTCTATTGTCAATCCTAATGATGAGGTGATAGTGCTTGCGCCTTATTGGGTAAGCTATATTCCTATGATACAACTAGCTGAAGGTAAGGCAGTTATAGTGAATGGAGATATAAAAAATGGTTTTAAAATCACTCCTGAACAGCTAAAAGCTGCTATTACGCCCAAGACAAAGGCAATTATGTACTCCTCTCCTAGCAATCCGACAGGAACGGTTTATACCAAAAGTGAGTTAAAAGCCTTTGCAGACATTATAGCAGAGCATAAAGATATTTTCATTATTGCAGATGAAATATATGAATATATTTGTTTTGAAGAGGAGTACTTTAGTATTGGTGCATTTGAAAATGTTAGAAATCAGACTATTACGGTCAATGGGTTTTCAAAAGGCTATGCTATGACAGGCTGGAGAGTGGGTTATATTGGTGCAAACAAAGAAATTGCTGATGCTTGTATCAAAATGCAAGGGCAATTTACTTCTGCTACTTGTTCTATTGCTCAAAAAGCGGCTTATGCAGCTATTACAGGTGATATGAGCGTTACAAAAGAAATGAAAACAGCTTATTTGCGCCGTAGAGATTTGGTTTTATCTCTTCTAAAAGACATTGAAGGCATTAAAACCTACGTTCCACAAGGTGCTTTTTATATTTTCCCTGATGTAAGTGCCTTTTTTGGCAAAACAGATGGCAAATATACTATCAAAACTTCTAATGACCTTTGTATGTATTTGCTCAATGAGGCACACGTGGCACT
>JAYVHJ010000269.1:0-2922 GCA_043771315.1 Raineyaceae bacterium | reverse complement strand
GTTTCTCACAACTCACAACTCACAACTCACAACTCACAACTCACAACTCACAACTCACAACTCACAACTCACAACTCACAACTCAATGCGTATTCCTACTGATATTGTCCAACAAATCCAACTTCGTGCTAACATTGTTGAGGTTGTGGGAGATTTTGTGAGTCTCAAAAAGAAAGGCAAAGACTATAAAGCGTGTTGTCCTTTTCATAACGAAAATACGCCATCTTTCTCTGTTTCTAGCTCTCGTAATATTTTTAAGTGTTTTGGTTGTGGGAAAGGTGGAGATGCTGTTACTTTTGTGATGGAAATTGAACATATTTCGTATCCTGATGCTCTTATTTATCTTGCCAAAAAATATCAAATAGAAATTCCTGAAACTGCCTACGTTCCTCCCACAGATGAGGAAATGGCAGCCCAAACAGAGAAAGAAGCAATTATGATTGCTTTAAATTATGCCAAAGACTATTTTAAGGATAAACTTTTGAATACAAATGAAGGCAAAGCCATAGGACTTTCGTACTTCAAAGAAAGGGATTTTCACGACAATATTATTTCACTTTTTGAACTTGGATATTCACTAGAAGCGTGGGACGACCTCCACAAAACCGCAGAAAAAGCACTTTATAAACCTGAAATACTAGAAAAAGCGGGACTTTTAATCAAAAAAGACAATCAAAATAATAACAATCAAAATGATAAAAACCATTATTTTGACCGTTTTAGAGATAGAGTAATTTTTCCTATCCACAATATAAGTGGGCGTGTGATAGGCTTTGGTGGGCGTACTTTGCGCAAAGATAAAAATATTGCAAAGTACATCAACTCCCCAGAAAGCCCTGTTTATAACAAATCACAGGTGCTTTACGGACTTTTTCAAAGTAAGAAAAGCATCAGAGAAAAAGATTTTTGTTTTTTGGTGGAAGGCTATACAGATGTGATTTCTTTGCATCAGGCAGGCGTAGAAAACGTGGTTGCCTCCTCTGGAACATCTTTGACTATTGAGCAAATAAGACTTTTAAGACGTTTTACAACTAACATTACAGTACTTTATGACGGAGATGCCGCAGGAATAAAAGCTGCTTTACGTGGAATTGACCTTATTTTGGAAGAAGGTTTGAATGTCAAAGTGGTATCTTTTCCAAGTGGGCAAGACCCAGATAGTTATGTTCGCACCGTTGGCACAACTGCTTTTCAAGATTATATCCAAGAAAATGCACAAAGTTTTATTACTTTCAAAGCAAAAATTTATTTGGAAGGTATTGATAAAGACCCTTTTAAGCGTGCAGAGGCAATAAAAGAAGTAGTAAGCAGTATCATAAAAATTCCTGAAATTATACAAAGAAGCGTTTTTTATCAAGAAACCGCCAATATTTTTGGAATAGATGAGCAAACGCTTATTAGTGAAGGAAATAAACTAAAAGCACAAGAACGCAAAAATCCTAACCAAAATAATCAGCAAAATAATCAGCAAAATAATCAATATGATTTTGGAGATGAAACTTATACAGAACTAACTGCAATAGAGTTTTTGGAAGCCAAAAGTGATGTTATTAAGGCAAATCCTATTATTCCACAAGAAAAAGAACATATACGTTTGCTTTTGCATTATGGAAGTATGGAAATAGGAGAAAATAATGTAACTTTTGCTAATTATCTGCTTTCAGAAATTAACGAAATTAGCTTCCAAACACCTATTTATCAGACTATTTTGGATATTTTCAAAGAAAATTTAGCAAAAGGGCACAGCCCAAATACAAATTTTTTTATTCATTATCCAGATACAGAAGTGCGTCAAGCAACCGCAGATTTATTAGCACAAAAACACGAAATTAGTGACGAATGGGCAAAATTGGGTATCAGAATACCAAAACAAGATGAAGATTTGAATACTGTAAGTTATACGCATCTTACACGTATGAAAGCACGTTTGGTAGAAAATCTTATCACAGAAAACAATAAAAAACTACGTCTGGCAACAGATGATGGACAGATACAAGAATATTTAATGATTTCTATAAAACTTAAAGAAACTGCCAAAATGCTTGCCAAAGAACTTGGAAACGTTTATAGATAAGTATTCAATTACGAATTATCAATTACGAATTACGTTAATTTTTGTTTGTTGATAAAAATATAAAAACATTTTTTATAAAATTTACGTTCTTTGTGATGAATAGGATAGCGTGTTGTTTGTCCGTTTCCCCACGTTCCACGTGGGGCTATGATAGTTAAACCCCGTTGGGGTTATTTCTACGCAAAAAACTGTATTCAAAACCCTGCAAGGGTTTAACAACCATAACCCCACGTGGAACGTGGGGAACGACAATAATTACAACTCAATATGAAACTTTCTGAAAAATTTGCTAAGGTGGCTGAGTCTAAGGCGTTTGACATCAAACACCGCCAGACTATCAACTTTAATATGAATAAATATGATATTGCAGTAGAAGCAGGCTTAAAACAATATCAAAACCACGAGTTGGCACGTAGTCGTGCCTCTTACATAAAAACGCAAACTATTGCGCATCTTGATGAGTTTTTGTTGGAATTTGAAGATAAATTTACTAAAAATGGTGGAAAAATAATTTGGGCAGATACCACAAAAACTGCTATTGAAGCCATTGATGCTATTTTTAAGCTCAATGAAGTAAAATCTATTGTCAAAAGTAAATCAATGACAACAGAAGAAATACATTTTAATGATTGGGCGAAAGAACAAGGTTTAGAGAATGTAGAAACAGATTTGGGCGAATATATTGTGCAATTAGCAGGGCAAAAACCTTATCATATTGTTACGCCTGCAATGCATATGTCTAAAAAAGATATTGCAGAACTTTTTGTTGAAAAACTGCATATTCCGCTCACAGATGACGCTCAAGAACTTACGCTTACTGCAAGACGACTTTTGAGAGAAAAATATAC
>JAYVHJ010000268.1:0-6034 GCA_043771315.1 Raineyaceae bacterium | reverse complement strand
GGTCTAAATCTGCATCTTCTGCCACAATACAAGGGCTTTTTCCGCCAAGTTCTAGTGTTACTGGTGTGAGATATTCTGCAGCAGCACGCATCACAATTTTACCAACTGCGGTACTTCCTGTAAAGAAAATCTTATCAAATTTTTCTTTCAAAAGTGCCTGGTTTACGTCCACACCACCTTTTATTACGGCAATATATTCTTTTTCAAAAGTTTCTGTAATAATTTTTTCAACTATATCTGCTGTTGCGCTGGCAAGTTCTGATGGCTTGACAATAGCGCAATTTCCTGCAGCAATAGCTCCTACAAGAGGAGAAAGTGTAAGTTGCAAAGGATAATTCCACGCTCCAATAATCAAACAAACACCCAAAGGTTCTGGAATGATGTAGTTTTGAGAAGGGAAATTTAGCAATGAACCAGAAACGCTACGAGTTCTCGCCCAAGATTTTAGTTCTTTTGCAATAAAATCAATTTCATCTAAAACCATTGCTATTTCTGTGGCATAAGCCTCAAAAGCAGGTTTTCTGAAATCTTGATGCAAGGCTTCATAAATTTCTTGTTCGTTATTTTCTATTGATTTACGTAATTTTGAGAGCGTTTTAAGGCGTGTTTCTACGTCTTTTGTGTTATTTTTGGCAAAAAATGCTTTTTGCTTGTTGATAAGTGCTAAAATTGGATTTTTTTCAGCATTTTCTGTATAAACTTCTTCTTGAACTAACATAGTTTTTTAATGTTTGATGTTGATGCTATTTTACTTTTGAATAAAGCAAATATACATTTTTTAGATAAAAAATCAAAATATTTATTTTTCTCTATAAAACTTTGTATCTTTGTACGTGATTTTGTTACAAAAAAATTCCTGATTATTTGTCGTTAGATAAGGTAGTGCCTCATCTCTACAAAAAAAATAAAAATCAACAAAAAAAATCAAAAATCAAAATGAAAACTTACTTTTTAATACTAATGTTTGCGTTGGTTTCTTTGGAAACTTTCGCACAAAAAAACAAAAAAAATGATACTGCTGTCTCTGTTGATGATACATTGAGCAAATACCGCCCAAAATATGACTACCGCAGGGAAGTTTATGTGGGTGAGGTTACTGTTATCAGTCCACCAAAAAAAATAGAAGTGGCAGACAATGATTATGCCTATAATTTTGATATTACGAACAAATTAAGTATGGGAAAAGCCACTTATGACGTTGGAGGTAAGGTTATTCGTATCCAAAAGTCAGGTTTTAGAATACAAGTTTATTTGGGTACAGATAGGCAAGAAGCAACACAAGCGCGCCAAAAATGTTTTGGTAGTTTTGCGGAATATCACCCTTATTTGGAGTTTAGTCGTCCTACTTACCGTGTTCGTTTGGGTGATTTTGAATACAGAGAATCAGCTAGGCAGGTTTGGTTGAAGGTAAAACGCCGTTTCCCTACTGCAAGTATCATTCCTGATATGGTTTGGGTAACCAAAATAGCCAATGCAGACGAGTTGATGCTTTTGCAGCGCAGAGAAGCAGAAGCACGATATAATAAAGGAAGATAAATCTATAAGTAATTATGAATTATAAATTGTGAATTATGAATGAATACAAAATTTTGATAATCATTTGATTACATATATTTTTATTAAATCATAAACTAATTACAAACATTTGCTTAAATGAAAAAAGTAATCATTGCAGACTTAATAAATGACAAAAATGTAGTCAATATTTATAAATTTGGGTCGTATGTATATGGTACAAATAATGCTCATTCTGATGAAGATTATATCATTGTTTGTGAGGAATGGTTTGACACTAATAATAATGATATTCACTGCTATACAATCCAACAATTTCAGAATTTATTAGATAATTGTGATGTACAAATGCTTGAATGTTATTTTCTTAGCAAAGAATTCATTATTTTAGAAAAACATCAGTTTACTTTTAATTTGAATAAAGAAAAATTAAGGATAAGTATTTCTACTATTACCTCTAATTCTTGGGTGAAAGGAAAGAAAAAATTAACTGTGATGGGTGATTATGATTTGAATATTGCCATTAAATCTGTGTTTCATTCGTTGAGAATATTAGATTTGGGCATTCAGCTATGTGTTGATGAGAAAATAACTAATTATGGTGCTATGAATTATGTTTTATATGACTTGATAAAATTATCAGAACAATATAAATACATTGATTTGTGGGATAAAATCAATGAAAAATATAAAAAAGTATTCAATGCTTTAAGTACCTCATTCAAAGCAAAATGCCCTAAAAATATCATAGAATCAAACAAAAAGTCACAAATAATTAGCATTTTAAAAGAATTTGGTATTGAAAATGAAGATTTAGCCAATCAACTTTTAATGATTTGATTTTTTATATTTAATAAATATTTACTAGAACAATAATCTATAAATACATAACCTAAAAATGAATTCACAACAAATTTCACAAGTTCTTAAAGATTTAGGCATCAAAGACCTTAATTCAGCTTATACAACAGGGCTTTTTTGGGCGCAAGCAGACGGAAAACGTACTGCCAAAAAAATAAATTCTCCTGTCAATGGCGAATATATTGCAAGCGTAGAAATGGCGCAAGCTAATGATTATGAAGAAGTTATCAAAAAAAGCCAAGAGGCATTTGTTTCTTGGAAAAAAATGCCCGCACCAAAAAGAGGTGAAATAGTCCGCCAAATAGGAGACGAACTTCGTGCCAAAAAAGTGCCTTTGGGGCAACTTGTAAGCTACGAAATGGGCAAAATCTACCAAGAAGGCTTGGGCGAAGTGCAAGAAATGATAGATATTTGTGATTTTGCCGTTGGACTTTCACGCCAATTATATGGTTTGACAATGCACTCTGAACGTCCAGACCACAGAATGTACGAACAATATCACCCAATAGGTACAGTAGGCATTATTTCTGCTTTTAATTTTCCTGTGGCAGTGTGGGCGTGGAACGCAATGCTTGCAGCCGTTTGCGGTGATGTGAGTGTATGGAAACCATCAGAAAAAACGCCACTTACGGCTCTTGCTTGTCAGCATATTATCCAAAAAGTATTGAAAGACAACGAGTTACCAGAAGGGATTTTTAGCGTGATTATTGGAGATGCGACTATTGGAGAACTAATGGCAAATGATGTTCGTGTACCGCTTGTATCTGCGACAGGCTCAACAAGAATGGGCAAAAAAGTAGGTGAAGCAGTGGCTAAACGCTTAGGTAACAGTCTTTTAGAGCTTGGTGGAAATAATGCTATTATCATTACTGAAAATGCTAACCTTGATATGGCAATGCGTGCTACTATTTTTGGCGCAGTTGGTACTTGTGGGCAGCGTTGTACGACTACACGTAGACTGATTGTTCACGAGAGTATGTATGAGGCAGTCAAAACACGCCTTTTGAATGCGTATCCAAAACTTCCTATTGGTAACCCATTGAAAGAGAGTAATTTAGTTGGTCCACTTATTGACAAAGATGCCGTAAAAATGTTTGAAAATGCACTTACTAATGTGCAAAAAGAAGGCGGAAATTTGCTATATGGTGGTACACTTTTGACTGGCGGAGAATATGATGGAGGTAGTTATGTTGTTCCTGCTATTGTGGAGGCACAAAATTCTTATCATACTGTTCAAGAAGAAACATTTGCACCTATTTTGTATTTGATAAAATATACTGGAAGTGTAGAAAATGCTATTTTTATTCAAAATGATGTAAAACAAGGACTTTCTTCTTCTATTTTTACGAATAATATGCAAGAAGCAGAATTGTTTTTGTCTTCTCGTGGTTCTGATTGTGGTATTGCCAATGTCAATATAGGCACTTCTGGCGCAGAAATTGGTGGAGCTTTTGGAGGTGAAAAAGAAACTGGTGGAGGACGTGAGTCTGGCTCTGATGCTTGGAAAGTTTATATGCGCCGCCAAACAAACACTATCAATTATGGTAATACTTTGCCACTTGCGCAAGGAATTAAATTTGATATTTAAATAATTTTAATTGAAAAAGTCCTCTAAAACAATTTTAGAGGACTTTTTTATAGTTTTAGAGGAAATAAAAATAGTGTAATCCCAAAATGCCTACAAAAATCCTTTTTGTGTGTTCTGCTAACAAACAACGCTCACGCACCGCAGAAGACTATTTTGCTCAAAAATACCCTGATTTGGACGAATATATTTTTGATTCCGCAGGCACAAATCATACCATTTGCCAAAAAGAAGGCACAAATCCACTCACGGAAGAGCTTTTGGAATGGGCTGATGTCGTTTTCGTGATGGAAAAGAAACATTTAGAAATTATCAAGAAAAACATCTCCAAAGGTGCTGAAAACAAGCATATTCAGAAAATAAAAGTCCTTAGAATAGCTGACAGATATAAATACTACCAACCAGAATTATTGGAGATTTTGGAAGAGAAAATGGAAAATTATTTTGAAAATTAAAAACCTAATGCCACAAATTTTATAAATAATCCAAAATAGCATCTCTTATTATTGCTGGATTTTTGAATGGGAAAAAATGCCCTGTTTTTTCTTTTATAATAAATGTAGTTTTAGCGTTGACAAGCACTTTTTTGGCAAATTCAGTGTTAATGAAAGGCACAATTCCATCTGTTTTTCCGTGAATATAAGTTACAGGAATTGTAATTTCTTTCCATTTTGGTAATAAAAGCCTTAATTGTGCTACGTGAGCCATTTTCTCGTCATTAGCAACACGCAAACTTTTGGGAACTAACCAGCGGAAAATCCTCCAATCAGCAGGGCGGTTTAGCCAAAACATTTGCTCATTTTCTGGGTCTATTGCACCTGCAGACAAGATAATACTACTTGCATATTGTGGATAATCCACAGCCAAACGTGCTACAATAGGACAACCAAACGAATGCCCAACCAAAATCATTTTTTTATCTTTATATTTCTCCAAAATAGATGCAATAAAATATGCCTGCTTTTCCAATGATACTTCTGCTTTGCCAAAATTGGAATAACCATAACCCATTCTATCTAAACTAATCATTTGACATTTTTGCAATAAAAAAGTATCTTTCATATAATCAAAAAACACATCACACGAGCCTGGCGCACCATGTATGAACACCACAAGCGGAAGAGTGTCACTACCAGTATGCACGTAGCGCATATTTTTGCCGTCAACTGCGTGATTTTCAACTTTTACAGTTTGGTTATTAAATTTTTTATAAATTTTTGGCGTGCTTGTTCTAAACTTCATACAACAACTAAATAAAAGTAAAATTCCTAAAAAAATGCCGTTTTTCAACAAAGAAAACAACATTCTAAACTGAAAATAGCTTGTTTTTGTCATTTTAATAAAATTCCTATTTTTCTGCTAAGTTACGAAAAAAATCAGTTTTTTGCATAAACTTAGAAATTCTATAATTATTGTGAATTTTAGAGGAGAAAATGGAAAATTATTTTGGGTAGTGTTAAAGATGTAATGCTTTTTACGTCAGGCTTTGAGCCAGACTATCGTTTAGCATTACTTGTTTAACACTACCCAATAAATGGAAAAAAGGCTTAGATAGTTTAGCCAAAGATGCTACGAAAAAGAAAGTAGAAAAAACCTTAAAAATAGAAATTGATGATGAGGCATTTGAGCGTTTGTATGGGCATATTTCGCACCCTATCACAACGAAAAAAGGACAGAAAATTGCCGTAAGGATTGTTGACCAGTTTGGAGAAGAGTGTACAAAGGTTTTGACTGCCAAGTAAACCAAAGGTTATCCGTTATTAAGTGCTAGAACTCTCCAAAAGTTTTAAATTTTTGGAGAGTTAAACTAAGTATTTGCAGTCATTTTTAATCCAGCTACTCCGCCCACAATCATCAAAATAAAAGCAAAACGTTCCCAATTAGTTGGTTCTTTGAAGAAAATCATACCCACTAAAACTGTTCCTACCACGCCTATACTTGTATATATGGCGTAAGCTGTCCCAATAGGGATTTCTTTGAGAGCAAGTTGCAAGAAATAAAAACTCGCAATAATGCTCACATAGAAAACTATTGACCAAGTGAGGTTTTTATGGTCGTCCATTTTTTTTAGTC
>JAYVHJ010000267.1:0-4223 GCA_043771315.1 Raineyaceae bacterium | reverse complement strand
TCTGAAAAAATAAAAAAGCAAACGGAAGAGCATTAAATGGTAAAACTTATGATGAAATGCCAGAAACTAGATTGGAATTTAACAAAGAATTAGAACTTAGTATTTAAATAAAAACGAAATAAAAAATAGAAATTATGGCAACAATTACAGATTTTGAAGAGTGGCTTGACAATTTAGATGATGATAGTAAAGATATTGAAGAAATAAACAATCTTTATGATAGTATAACAGGAAAAACACAAATGGGTGTCTTTACTTGTGATGAAAATAATGGTAAACTATTTATAAAAAGTGACTGTAGCGAACAAACACTAATGTTGGCTTCTGAAAAAGCTATTAAAACTTTTTTAGATAAACTTGATATAGAATATGGTGGGGACTTTGGCACAGTTGCTTTATATTATGATTTCGTAAGAAATATGAGAAAAGATGATTAGATTTTTATAGAATTAGATTTTTCTGCTAATGCCAAGAACTTCACGAAAATTCCCCAATTATTCGTAAAATAAACGTAAAAATCCCTTTCTAAATAGTTTAGAAAGGGATTTTCACGTTTACCTCTTTAAAAGCTCCAAAAACTGTGTTTCTAGGCTTTTTTTCCTACTGGTTATTTGCGACAAATAAATATTTTTTTCTGCAAAATATTTGTTAATATTTGCGCTTGTATAGTTTTCTTTGAGATGTAGAGAATAACTATTATGCTGATTATCAAATAAATAACTTTTAATTAAAGTGCAAGTATCTAAAAGTGTTCTTATTTCATTTGTAGAAATATTATTCTCAAAAATGATTTCAAATGCTTCCTCACTTTCCAAAAGTTCTCCCACCGTTCCAGAATATAGTTTTTCTCCTTTTTGCATCACGCAAACGTGTGTACAAACCTTCTCAACTTCATCTAATAAGTGACTTGCAAGTACAATAGTTTTGTTTTGTTTGGCTATTTCTACAATGATTTGGCGTATTTCTGCTATTCCTTGTGGGTCTAGTCCGTTGGTTGGCTCATCAAGAATGAGAACTTTTGGGTCAGAAAGTAGCGCAGATGCTATTGCAAGGCGTTGTTTCATACCCAAAGAGAAAGTTCTAAACGCATCATTTTTGCGTTCAAAAAGATTTACCATTTTCAAAACTACTTCTATGCGCTCATAAGGCATATTTTTTATTTGCGCCGTAATTTTTAGGTTTTGCTGTGCAGAAAGATAAGGATAAAAAATAGGGTTTTCTAAGATTGCGCCCAATTTTTGCCTATTTTTATTAGAATTTTCTTCTCCAAACCAGCTAAAAGTTCCACTAGAAGGGTTTATTACCTCCAAAATCATTCCCAAAGTGGTTGTTTTTCCGCTCCCATTAGGACCTAAAAGCCCATAAACTGCGCCTTGCGGAATTTCCAAATCCAATGTTTTTACAGCTTTAAGACTACCATAGTTTTTTGATAACTGTTTGATTTCCAGTATATTGGTCATTTTATTTTTTTATTTTTACAAATATTTTATGCAACATTATTGCAATATTGTTGCATTTTAGAAAAAATGGTATTATCTTTGCACTAAAATCTAACAAAAACCGTTAGACTTTATGAGATTCGTAAAGTAAATAATTGGGTTTCGTTGTTATTTTTTTATTAAGCACGAGCGTAAGCTCATATTAAAAAATCCTCCATTTTGGGGGCTTTTTTTTGTCCAATTTAACCACCCCTAACCCCTCCTTAGGAAGTAGGGAGCTTTTTTGAATTATTCATAAATTCTAAATAATGTGGTAGCAATAATTCATAACTTATAATTCATAACTCACAATTATTTAGTCTAAATCAATTTCTAAATTTTCAAAAAGCCACGCCCTAGCTTCCAAAAGCGTATTAAAGTATCTTTCAGTAATTTCTATGGTTTCTTGTTGTTTTTTCATCAAAAATTGGTTAATAGTATTGACTGCCGCCCTACTAAACGAGTTTTTGGAAAGTACGTAGGCAATAGTATGATTATGTACAAGTGTTGCAGTCATTTCTGTAAGCCACATTTTTTTTGCCCATTTTTCGTCATCTACACCAATAAATTCTACCAAAGTAGCATCAAAAATCCACTTTTTAGCATTTTTCTCGTGAGCAAGCGTCAAAAGTTCCTTACAACCTTCTCTGTATTTTTGGCTACTAATAGCACCACGCCACGCTACACAAACGGCATCAATAATTTTGTCATAAGAAATAGTATATGCCTCTACAAGTGCTGCCTCTGGTCTATGCATATTTTTTAAATTGTTTAATATTTATTTTTTGTAGTAGCCCCTAAATCCCAAAAGGGACTTTTTTTGTGATTTGTATTCCCACAAACCACCAAATTAGTAATTTATATTCGTACTTCGTATTTCGTACTTAAAAAGCGTTTTCCAAGAAAAATGGCTGAATTTTATTCTCTGAAAAATTAATATTAAATGGTTTTTCAACCTGATTTTCTTGTGTTTCTTGCTTATTTTCGTATTTATTAGCACCTACAAGCACCAACTTTTTATCTCTAAAATCTTGGATTTTCTTTTGTGCAACTTCTGTTACTATTTTCACAATAAAACCACTTTCAAAAGCCTTCACAAAACCGCCTTTTTGTTCTATTTCTTTGAATAAATCCCAAGATTTTTGGCAAAGTTGTTCTGTCAAATATTCCAAATAATATGCTCCAGCCGCAATATCAGCCACTTTTGACAAATTACTTTCTTTATCCAAAATAATAGCAATATTTCTGGCAATTCTTTCAGAAAACTCGTCTGATTGCTCAAAATGTTCGTTGTGCGGACTTACAGAAAGTACATCAGCACCACCCACAAATGCCGCCATTGCCTCCATTGTGGCACGCAAGACATTATTATAAGCATCTTTTTTAGTTTTATTGAAAAGACTCGTGTAAGCGTGTATCTGCACACGTGTAGGTGTAAATGCAGTTGCGTGTGTAGGAGAAAATAAAAGCGCAATTTTTGCCCAAAGATAGCGCAAAGCACGTATTTTGGCTATTTCCATATAAAAATCTGTTCCAATAGAAATAGAAAACTCTACTTTTTTTATCAAATCTTCTGTTGTATATTTTTGTTGATTATTATCTTTTATGCCTTTGTCTAAAAATTCTGTTGCCATAGAAAGTGCCATAGCAATTTCCTGTGTGGCATTCGCACCTGCATTATGAAAATTATTAACAGAAATATGCGCACTTTCTTCACTAAAATCTCCTTTCAAAAAATCCGCTATATTATCAACAAAACCCACTTCATTAGCTTTTTTATAAACTACATTTTGTGTTCCTTTGTAATCTTGCAGACATATTTGGTTGATATTTTTAGCTAAATCTCTATCAATATCAAGTTCTGCAAAAGCAGGTTTTATATTGATATTATCATAATTTTGAAAGATAAGTGTCTGATAATCTTTGCCCTTAAGGTCTTTATTGATTTGGGCAAGCCAATCTTCATAAGAACTTGCAGGAAATTCTTTTAATAAATCTTTTAAGGATTGTTCTTGGGACGCTTTTGATGGGTTAGCCATTATTTTTTAAAACTAATTTTGTGTTAATTTATTTGTCAATATAAGCAAAAATACAATATTTTGAGAGATTTTGTATTTATTTTCAAAATATTTTCAAATACTTGGTTACTTTTTTATGCTATCTCGCATAAAAAGAAAACAACAACTAACAAGTAGTTTTTAATTGTGAATTATGAATGAATACAAAGTATTCACAATCAATTCACTACATACTAAAACCAATTTCATATAAATTTTATCAAAATGTTGTCCTTACACACACATAGTTTGGCTTCTTACTCCAAAAATCTACCTTCAAACGCTAAAATACCGTTTGGGTATCAGCGCATTGGAGTAGAAATATTGGAGAAAAGAGATGCAGGCAAACTAATGCTAGCGCAAGTGTTGTGTTCCTCAAAATGGGCAAACATTAGTAGATTTTAAGTTTTATTTAAGAAAGTTCCATTACATTTTTCTTAGAAATTGCCTTAAAAAATCTCTTCTCCAACTATTTTAATTGCTCTTACGTAGTATGTTTTTTACATACACGCCTGACTAATTTATTTACTGTCTGTTTTGGCACTCAAATATCTCTTTGTCGTCTGCTTTAGCTGACGGTGCGAGAATATTAAAGCTAAACTAAATGTCAAGCTAAAAACTTGATATTACAAAAATAAACCTTCTCACCTCACTAAACGCCAAATGGCTGCCTTTTCTAGCAGAGAAA
>JAYVHJ010000266.1:0-5870 GCA_043771315.1 Raineyaceae bacterium | reverse complement strand
CACTAAAACACTCAAAATCATTGGTTTGGAAGTAAACCAATGGAAAAATACCACGGAATTAAAAGATGAAGGAGATTTAATCACTATAAAACCTGCGGAACTGGCAATTAGTCATTATGATAGTGAAGGAATAGAAGAAAAAATAATGGTCAAAATCAAAGGAATTATTGACAGAATAGACGAAATAAACGGCAAATGGCACATTATTGACTACAAAACAGGGAACGTAGAAGCAAAAGATTTGGTTATAAAATATGATGAAATCCACAAGCTTGCTGATGATACTGAACTTAGCAAAGTGCGCCAATTATGGCTTTATAAATACATTTTATATAAAAATATTACGTCAAATCCTAAATTTGCAGAACTTGCAGGAAATATGGAAATTGAGGCTGGAATATACAGTATGCGCAATATTAAAGAATTTTTGGAGTTAGATATCAAGGAAGAGGTCGCTAAGGAAAAGAAAGCTCCCACTAAGAAAAAAGCTGCTGCTACTGATGCAGGAGAAGAAGTAAAAGAAGAAAATGAAAAAACAACATTAAAATCTAAAAAATTGCCTATGGGCGAGTTTATCACAAAAACAGAAGATTTTTTGAAGGAAATTCTTAAAAATATGCTAGATAAAACGCAACCTTTCGCAAAAACAGAAGATATTTCTACTTGTGAATATTGCAATTTTAATGGAATTTGTGGAAGGAAATAACGAGAAACTTATAGAGATTTTTAAGGAAGACTTCGCTTTAAGCGAAGTCTTCCTTTGTTTTTAAAGTCCCTTTTGGGATTTAGAGACTATTATTCTTTTACAATTTGCTTTCTAACTTTCACATTATTAGGCAAAACTGCTTCCAAAATATACAAATCAGTATTCAGTTTGCTGATATCTAAACGTATTTTGTCGTTTTCTGATTTTTCAGAATGTACTAAAATACCCATTTTGGTATAGATTTTTACTTCTGAACCTGCCAAAATATTAGCAACATCTAAATATGTATTTGCTGGATTGGGAAATACAGAAATTTCTGGCAAAACATCTGATTTTTTTGGTGTTTCTCCAACTGTTTTGCAAGATACAATATCTGTTATAAACATTGTACGAATAGGGCTTGAACCACAGTTATTAGACAAAGAAATAGTATAAGTACCTGCTACAAGATGAATTGGTGCTGTTATTGGCGTAAATGCACCTCCATTGATAGAAATATCAGTAGCATTTCCAACTGGTAAAAGATAACCTGCTTGAATACAACTATCATAACTACCTACTTTAGGTGCTCTTGGTGGCACACCCACCCAAAAAGATAATGTACCAGAACCTCTAACACTACCAAAACAAGGATGAGCATTTGTAAATACAACACTAATACTACTGACACCTCCTGCAAGAGCTTGCACATCAATTCCACTAGCAGTTTGAGTCACTAACAAATTAGCACTATGAGTTATAATAGGTAATCCAATTGGTGAGCCTGTGCCTGCTGGCAATGTGTAATTGAGTGAATAACTTTTGGTAGCACCTACACAAAGTATATCAGTTGTTTGTTCTACAAAATTCACGTTATATGCTGCTGGTGGTACTATTTGCACCTGTTTTGTGCCTATTGCTGTTCCATGACAAATATTAGGTTGTACTATTTCTACACGAATAGTGCCAATACCTGTTCCATTAGGTATAACAATAACATAATCAAGGTTGTTAGCTCCTTGAATAGTCCAATCTCCTGTAACTGTCCAAGTAGTGGATAGCGCACCTGACCAACTACCAACGGAATACATTTGTGGCTGATTGATACAATTGTGGCTGATTGATACAATTTGTATTAGTTGAAGCCGCAGTAATAAGATGATTTATAGGAATAATAACTGGCACAGGTGGTGCATTCACGTTTTTGATACCATCTAACTCTGGCATTATCCACGCTACATTGCCTGCATTCAGTTGTATATGCCCTTCATTTTGCAAAGGTGCATAATAAGCATCAAAAGGGGTTTCTCCGCTACAAACCAAGCTACGGTTTGTAAGATTTTCTGCTGAATCTCCATACGTACCGCCACTAGAAAAAGACAAAGCAGATTTTGTAGGAATAAAACAATTTACAGGGTTATATACATCTACACGCACCCTTTCAGTGATAAACCAGTTATTTGTAGAACTTCTTGCTTGGATAGCTATTTCTTCTGCTGTGTTGTAAAGCCCACCAGGTGAAGTATCCAAACTTTGCATCCAAGGCTCACTCGCATTATAAGAATGCCAATTGCTTCTTCCAGCCGTCCAACCGTAAAAAGTCTCAACCGTATTACCATAACCACCACTCATACGGATATCACCTGTCGTAACTACTTGATAATTAAAAATAAACAACGCCCAAACTTTTCCTTCTCCCTCCAAATGAAGTACCTTATCACCAGGATTTCCTGTTGTTACGCCTGACTGACTACCACTCGCAATAGCCAATTTGCGCACATTCATAGGAAAACCATTAGAACCAGGCAAACCATTTCCATCAGCATTTCCTCTATAAATGCCACGAAACGGCCAAAAACCAGTACCAAGACTACCAGTAGTTGAATTGGATAAATGATGATGTACAACCATTTGTTTTGCAGCAACAGAATTTATTTTGTTTTCTAATGATTCTCTTGCTCCTTGATTAGTATTGACATCAGCGTAATATTTCAAAAACTGCTGTGCGCCAATAGGAATATTTGCGCCGTGATGTGGCGCATCAAAACTTATCCAAAGGCGAGTGTTATGGTTCATAGCTACCTTTTCCATATACGCAAGCGCATACTTGCTAATGAGGCCCCCCATGGATGGCCCGACTATTACTAGCTTTTCTGTGCTACCGTTGGCGGCAAGCTCCGTATTTACTTGTTGGATAAGCCTTACAAGTACCATAGCATTGCGCTCTATATAGTCTGTGCCTCCATCTATGGTTGTAGTACCATATTTGTAAATAGGAAAGTTCAATACTATCAAATCATAATTTTTATTACGCAAATTATCACCCAAATTCTTTGGACTAGGACTATCTACATCAAAAGCTAGGTTTTTCTCATAAATTTCAGATATTTCTCTTTTATCAAGAGCATCAAAACCATCAATAAAAATAACTGGTTTGGTGAGAAATTGCTTGCTGTTATTAGCACAAGTTTTGGAATTAGCATAATAATAAGCCACTTCACCCATACCATAAATAGATGGACTACCAGCCGTATAGGCTTGAAAGGGAATATCAGCCACAATATTGGCTTTTGAGGAAACACTAGGATTGATAATAGGAGGCGTATAGCAAGGTGCTACACCTACTCTAAAAGTGCTGGCATCATTGGTGACTATTTCTGCTTGTGTAGTAGCTATAGTACCGTCTTCAAATGTCGCTTTGAAAGAAATAATTTGTTTACCCACTTGGGTAGGGGTAAAATTGATAGTTTTACTATTATAGGGGGGGGTAAAACTATACTTTTCGCTTCCTACTTGTACCTCCAAAGACCTAACAAGGGCGTTGTGTTGTTGCCAAACAAAATCTTTGCTTAGTGCCAAACGGTAGGTTTTGCCTACTTCCAATGGATTATCTTGTAATAATGCTGCCATAAAAACAGATTTAGACAAAAATACATTTCCTTTCTTTACCTGCTTATAAGGTAAATTAGGTCTTTCTTGTGTCAATACACCATTTTTTACAGCGTTACTATCCACATAATGCAAAACCGTATTTATAACACCAAACGGAATAACATCTATTGCTTTGTACCCAAGAACGGCATTATTGAAAGACAAAAAATCATCTTGCTCTTTCAGTGCCTGCAACTCATAGCGTGCTTGTTTCCACAAGTTTGCTTTAGCAATATTATTTTTCTCTGTACCAAAATACTGCAACTCTGCCCAAGGTGTAACCTTATCATACCAAATACCTGCTTTTGTAGGCTTTTCAATACCTGAAAACAGGTACTCTACTTTTTTAGCGTAAGTGCTAGTGTCTATTTTCTGCGCATTAAGCGAGATATTTAGCAATATCATTGCTACAATTAGAATTTTTTTCATGGTTTTATTGTGGTCTTGTTGTTTGATTTACGTCAAATCTTCCGTTAGTTACTTTTATTTTTTTGCCTGAAGGAAAATCAATACCTTCAAATTCAAATGTGCCAGATAATTGTGTTGTGGTAGGGTTTACTACTGTAAAATCTACATACCCAGTAATCTGTGAAGTCGTAATATAGTTATAATCTGGGTCATCAATAGTTGCACCATTAGTGGTATATAATCCATAGTTTTCAGGATTTATAACTGTTGGTCTTGGGGATGTATCTTTATTCAAAAGATACCTTCCTGGTTCAATAACATTTTTCACATACAAATACATATTTACTCCATTGCTACTGTAAAGTCGTAAATAAACAACCTTGTTTGGCACATCATACCCACCATTGATAGGTCTAGTAATAGGTATTGTACTCTCTCCATTTGGCACCCAAGCTTGTCCGTTTATCACCGCACCAAAGGTATTAGCTCCTGTCTGTGTGGCTGGTGGTAGTGTATTTTCTGGGTCTGCGTCTTTCTTGCAGCTTTTGCAGGAAGCAAAGGCAAGCAGGGTTACACATAGGCATATCCTCAAACTCATGAGCAAGGTTATGCGGTTTTTGTTTGTTTTCATTGGTATGAAAATTAAATAAAAGAAAATTGAATTGTGGAAAAAACAAGTAGAGTGTAATCAAATAGGGAAGGAGATTACAAACGGAATAACATCTATTGCTTTGTAACCAAGAACGGCATTATTGAAGGTTAAAAAATCATCTTGCTCTTTTAGTGCCTGCAACTCGTAGCGTGCTTGTTTCCACAAGTTAGCTTTAGCAATATTATTTTCCTCTGTACCAAAATACTGCAACTCTGCCCAAGGTGTAACCTTATCATACCAAATGCCTGCTTTTGTAGGCTTCTCAATACCTGCAAAAAGGTATTCTACTTTCTTAGCGTAAGTGCTAGTGTCTATTTTTTGTGCTGATACTTTGTAGGTTGCTAAAACTAGCAACAAAATTAGAATTCTTTTCATTTTTTTATTTATTTAAAGTTTTTTGGTCAATATCAAATCTCCCCCCCGTTACTTTTATTTTTTTGCCAGAAGGAAAATCTATGCCCTCAAACTCAAACGTGCCTGCAAGTCGCTTACTTGCTGTATCTGCTACCACAAAATCAACATAACCCGTAATCTGTGAAGTAGTGATGTAATTGTAGTCTGTATCATCAATAGTAGGACCGTCAATGCTATACAATCCAAAACTGTTAGAACTTGGACTGCCACCTATATCATTGCTAGTGTTGAAATTAAGCATATAGCGTCCTGCTTTTGTAACAGACTTAATATACAAGGTTGTACTAGTTCTATCATTTGCATAGGTTCGGATATTAACACTATATTTGGGAACATTAATACTTTCACCTATGTACCCTCCATTGATAGGTCTAGTCATTGGTGTTGTAGTTATACCATTAGGCACCCAAGCCTGTCCGTTTATCACACAGCCAAAGGTATTAGCTCCTGTCTGTGTAGCTGGTGGCAGTGTATTTTCTGGGTCTGCGTCTTTCTTGCAAGATTTGCAGGAGGCAAAGGCAAGCAGGGTTACACATAGGCATATCCTCAAGCTCATGAGCAAGGTTATGCGGTTTTGGTTTGTTTTCATTGGTATGAAAATTAAGTAAAGGAAATTAAAAAACGCCTATTATTTCTAATGGCGTTGCAAAGGTAAGAGCAATAAATGTAACTTCCAAATATTTCACGAAAATAGCTTATCTTTTTATTTTATTATTATTATTTTTTGCAAAAACCTTGATTTTTGATTATAATTATAATAATTTTATAATAAAATTTGCA
>JAYVHJ010000265.1:0-1770 GCA_043771315.1 Raineyaceae bacterium | reverse complement strand
TTTGGCAATTGAAAGATTTTGCTAGCTTATGGTTACAAAATGGTTGGAGAAAATGGTACATTAGTTTGGTTTTGATAGGTGTTTTGTTAGTATTATTGAGTTACGCATCTGGTAGTTTACTTTTTTATTTTATCACTCCAATTTATTTTCTTGGCTTATCTTTCATTTGCTGGAATTTGTGGCACAAATAAACCTAAAAAGCCCTTAAATACAACAAAAGATGAATTTTCAAGAACAATTATCAGAAAATGGCTTTGCAATCATTGAGCAAATATTTTCTCAAAATGAATTGGAAAGAATTTTACAAGAAATAGAGATTTATAGTGAAAATAATAGCAAAAATAATGATATATTTGCTATAAGATGCTTCTTACTAAAAGTTCCAACACTCAAAAACATTCTCCTAAACGAAAAAATCACAAGTTTGCTTTCTGTTTTTGGTGAGAATTATAAAGTAGTAAAAGCTATTTATTTTGACAAACCTAAAAGTACTAATTGGTTGGTAAATTGGCATCAGGATTTAACTATTTCTGTAAAAGAAAAATTTGAAATAGAAGCTTTTAGTAAGTGGTTGCCAAAAAAATATAGTGATAAAAATTCTAGTGATGACCATAAAGAAGGCTATTTTTCAGTACAGCCAACACAAAAATATTTAGATAATATCCTGACTATCAGGATACATCTTGATGATTGTACCAAAGAAAATGGCGCATTGCGAGTACTTCCCAAAACGCATAAAATTATACAAAATAGCAAAGATTTTCCCACTGATTATTTGGCAAAATTTTCCCATAATGAGCAAATTTGTGAGATAAAAAAAGGTGGAATTTTGCTTATGAAACCTCTTATTTTACATAGTTCAAAACGCACAGAAAATAACCAAAAAAGAAGAGTTATTCATTTAGAGTTTAGTAATTTAGCACTTCCAAAACCTCTAATATGGGCAGAATTATAATTTTTTAGAGGAAAATTAGAAGATACTGTATTTATAAATAACTATCTCTATATTTATTAGAAAACATATAAAGTGCTTCTTCACGTGTCCAATGGCGTGTTTTCAGAGAAAGCAAAGGAATATTTTCTAAGGATTTAGAAAATATTTGATGTTTGTTTTGCTTTTGGATAAAATCCCCCAAAAAACGACAACATTGCGCAGGTTGTCGCATTATTTGTTCTTCTGAAAAACGGATAACGTGCCAACCTGCACGCAAGAAAAACATATTTCGGTTATTATCAACTCCTTGATAATGAACAGGATAACCGTCAGGTAACGAATAAGGTTCGTCTATTTCTATATCAATAAAAAAATGGTTGTTTTCTTGATTATTGTGGTAAATAAAATCAGGAAAATAAAATTTATCTTTCATATCATTTTTTATATTGTTGATAGCTAGTGCTTTATCTGTGGAGATATTATCCCCAAAATATTTTTTTAAATAACCTTCAAAAAACGCTTCACTTTTGCCTCTATACAAATTTTTAGAAGAAATGGGTTGCTTGATTTGTTGGATATTCTGTATAAATGACTCATATACAAGAGGATAAGTAGTCATATTTATTGGTGAAATTGCAGGTAAAGAAGATTTTTTAGTGCTACTTTTTTTAGAAATCTCTCTTTTATTTTCTCCAAATTTATCAGAAAAATCATCAGAAAAAAAATCTGGTGGATTTTCTTTGATAATCTTATACGCAATAATTACCATCAAAAAAACTAAAATAATACTTATAAACATCTTTTGGAGTGTGAGATATGAAGTATGAAATGTAAGG
>JAYVHJ010000264.1:0-17074 GCA_043771315.1 Raineyaceae bacterium | reverse complement strand
GTGTAGCATCAGCTACAAATTTCTCTTTCTTTCCTGCTCCTTTTTGCGTTGATTTTGAGGAAGTTGTACAACTTTCTAGGGCTAATACAAATAAAAAGCCTGTAACCACATAAAAACAATATATAAATTTATTTTTAAACATTTATTACTTAGCTTTTGTTTATTGTTCCCTACGTTCTATGTGGGGTTATGATTGTTAAATCTTTTAAGATTTTTGGGCAGAACTTTCCGAAAGTTTCCAACTTTCGGAAAGTTTAAAAGTATTTATAAAATGGTTATAAAACTAAAAATTCAATGCTTTTAGTGCAGTTGCTTTTTTGATAAGTTGTTGCATTTCTAAGAAATTAAGCGTTTGTTGTCCATCAGAAAGTGCTTTTTCTGGTGTTGGATGCGTTTCTATGATGATACCATCAGCACCAGCCACAATAGATGCAAGTGCCATTTGTTCTACATATTTACGTATGCCAATGCCGTGAGAAGGGTCTGCAATCACAGGCAAATGAGATTTATCTTTCAAAATTGCTATTGCATTCAAATCCAGCGTATTTCTGTAGGCTTTTTCAAAAGTACGAATACCTCTTTCACACAAGATGATTTTTTCATTTCCACTAGAAAAAACATACTCTGCTGCCTGTAAAAGCTCTTCAATAGTGCCAGACATTCCCCTTTTGAGCATTACGGCTTTGTCGCATTTGCCTAGTGCATCAAGCAAATTAAAATTTTGTGCATTCCTTGTTCCCACTTGAAAAACGTCTGTATAAGGCAACATATCATCAATTTGACTTGCGTCCATCACTTCCGTAATGATTTTCAAACCTCTTTCTTGACAAACTTTATAAAACATTTTCAAAGAATCAATACCGCCACCTCTATACGCATAAGGTGATGTACGAGGCTTAAAAACGCCTCCACGCATTATTTTGATGCCATTTGCTACCAAAAAATCTGCTACTTCTATTGTTTGTTCTTCTCCTTCAATAGAACAAGGACCAGCCATAATGCTAAAATCATTTGCACCAATTTTGATATTATCCCCCAAATCAATGGTTGTAGGGGCAATTTTCCACATATTAGAAACCAACTGATAGGCATCATTGACGTAGTGAATGTCTGCCACACCGTCCAAACTGCCTATTTTGCGTATGTCGTGCTTAACATTGCCCAGCAAAACCAAATAATCCATAAATTGCGTTTTTACGCCAGAAACAGAGTAGCCCGTTGTTGCCAAATATTCTGAAATAGTGTCTATTTGGGTTGTTTTTATATCTTTTTCTAATTGAATAATCATTTTTGAGTTCTAAATTTTAAGTTGTGAGTTGAGAATGAATACAAAAAATCATTCAAAATCATTTATTTTTATACATTTTCTGAACGTATTTTCCAATAATATCAAATTCTAGGTTTACTTTATCACCTACTTTTAGCTGATGAAAGTTGGTAAATTCGTAAGTATAAGGGATAATAGCCACAGAAAAACCATTATTTTTGGAATTGACGACAGTTAGGCTCGTTCCATTGACACAAATAGAACCTTTTTCTACTGTAATATTTTCTGTAACTGTATCATATTCAAAGGTATAAAGCCAACTTCCGTTTTGGTCTTCTACATGTGTGCAAATGCCTGTTTGGTCTGCGTGTCCTTGCACAATATGCCCATCTAACCGCCCATTCATAAGCATACAACGCTCCAAATTTATTTTATTGCCAATTTGCCAACTAGAAAGATTAGTTTTTTGCAAAGTTTCATAAATAGCCGTTACTGTGTGCTGGTCGTGATGATTTGTATGCGTTACGGTCAAACAAACGCCATTATGTGCCAAACTTTGGTCTATTTTAAGTTCTGGAGATAGGCTACTTTTTAAGGTAAAAGTAACATTTTCCTGATTTTTTTCTATGTTAATTATTTCGCCAAGCGTTTCTATAATGCCTGTAAACATTGTTTTTAGTTGGTTTTAGATGATATTACTGTTGCTTGTGAAGACACAAGCAATGGCAAAAAACGTAATTTGTAATTGATAATCCGTAATTGAAAAAATTATTTACTTCTTAGTTGTGCAATTTCTTTGGTTAATTCCTCAATTTTGCGTGTTTGTGTACGTTTGTGAAGTTCTGTTATTGTTTCATCAAAAGAGAGTTCAATGATTTTATATACCTTCTTTTTTGCGTCAAAAAGTGGCAAATAAGATGTAGAAAGCCATACATCTTCATTATATTTATTTTTCCTTTTGAAAAGTCCCGTCACATTTTGTCCTGCACGCAAGTTTTTCCAAATATTTGCATATTCTGGTGTTTCTGCTTCTTGTTCTGAAAGAAGTATTTTGTAATTTTTGTTCAAAATATCTTCATTATCATACTGAAAGGCAGCTTTAAAAGCATTATTTATACTCTCTATATTTCCGTTTACGCTTATTTCTACTCTAATCACAGAGCTATTATTGATAGCAATGAGTTGATTTTGAATTTCTATTTGGTTTTTCTCCATATCCTCTTGCTGAATGGCTAGCATTTCCAAATTCTGGCTAATTATCTCCTCTTGTTTGCTCATTTGCTCATAAATAGCCTTTATTTCTATTTCTTGTTCTTTTCTTAGCGTGATATTATGAGCAAACATAGAAATCCCGTTTATATTGGAATTTTTATCCATTATAGGATTAAAATTATATTCATAATAAATCTTTGCGTCTTGATTTTTTATAATGACTTCCACCACTTCAAAACGCTCTCCACGCAAAGCACGGTCAAAATTTGCCTTAAATTTGCCTCGCTGCTCCTCACTTAAAAGCGACAACAAATTATTACTATAACTTAGTTTTACGCCATTTTCTTGTGCAAACCAATTTTTAGCTGCCACATTATAAGTCATAATTCTATATTCTTTATCCAAAGACAAAATAATATCTTCTGTGTTGTCTATGAGCGCATTTAGTGTGTTTTGCTTTTCTTGAAGTTCTATTACCATTCTTTTGGTTTCTTTCTCACTTCTATTCATCTCTTCTTGTGTAGCCTGCAATTCCTCTACATTTTGCCTAGTTTGTTCTTCTTGCAAGCGCATTGTTTGTGTAAGTTCACGAGATTCTGTTAAAAGTTCTTTTGTTTTGAGGTTGTTTTTTACAGAAAATATAGTAATAGCAATACTATCAGAAACACGTTGCACAAAGTCCACCTGCAACTCTGTAAATTCTGAAAAAGAGGCTAATTCTATTACTCCAAGCGTATTACCATTAGTTTTTAGAGGTACAATAAGAATATTATTGGGTGTTGCCTCACCCAAACCAGAAGTAATATTGATATAACTTTTTGGTATTTCTTTGACATTAAGCGTATCAGCTTCTCTAAATGCTTGTCCAAGTAAGCCTTCACCTACTGCTACCTGTTTTTTTAGCATTTTACGCTGGTCGTAGGCATAGCAAGCAAGCATATCAAGTTGTGCATTTTCTGTGTCTTGATTGTCATTTAAGATAAAAATTCCTCCTTGATTAGCACTTACATATTTTACAACATTAGCAATAATTTCGTAGGTAAGTTGCTGAATATCATCATTATTTTCTCTTAAAAGTTCAGAAAACAGCGTAATCCCATTATTGACCCAACTTCTGCGGTATTCTTCATCAGCTACAACAGTAAGACTCGTTTGCATATCTAAAAGGGCATTTCCTAGCAAATCTTCTTTACTCAAAGCCTTAAATTCTGCTTGTAGATTGCCGTGTCCTACTTGTTCTGCAAAACTAGCATAATTATTAAATCCATCAATTAAGGTATTTACAGAGTTTGCCATTTGCCCCACTTCGTCGTTACTTTCTATGCGGAGTTTACTTGTTTTCTTTCCTTCTGCAATGTTTTCAAGTGTTTCTTTTACTCTAATAATAACTTTGGTAATAGCATTGACAATAAATCCAAGCCCCAAAACAAAAACTAAAGATGCCATTACAAAGCCTATAATCAGCGTATTACGTATGTCTGCTAAAGATTTTTCTAATAATTGTGTTTCGTCTATGGTTGCACCAATAACAAGGTCGTAAGGCTCATAATAAGTAAAATACGTTTGTTTCCAAGTTTTGCCATCTTCTTCAGATGTTTGGAAACGGTATTTTCCACGTTTATTCTTACGAACATAATCCAAAAACTGATCATTATTGTCTGTATTAGTCTGAATACTAGCTTTTTCATCAAGACTTGTTTTTCCTTCAAATTTCCCTTCAATGATAGGGTGAATAATATATTGTCCTTCTTTGAGTGTAAGCGCAAATGGATAGCCAGTAGTGAAATATTTTTTCTCCTTAAATTTTTTCCTCAAATATCCCAAATCTTTTTCTTTTATCCCTGTATAAATCATACCCACAATTTGCCCTTCCAACTTTATTGGCTCAAAAGCAGTAATATACCAATCATTGATATTATAAAATCTTCCTTTAAAGGCTTGCCCACGTTCAATAGCTTGCACCACAGGAGAAGATGCAGGCAAAAAATAACCTACAAGTGGTTTTCCGTCAGGTGCTTTTTCTGTCGTGGTGATGCGCATATAGCCTTCTGATGTTTTCTGATAGATACTAATGTCGCTATCAGTAAGTTTGCGGAGCGTATCCACAAGTGTAAGGTCGTTTTGTAACGAAATTTCGCCTACATTCCAACGAGGAACTTCCAAAAGTTTTTTTGCAGAAGTTATTTGATTGATAGCGGTAAAAGAAGTTTTATCTCTAATTTCTGTAAGTTCACCTCTACTATAAAACCCATTTGTAGCCACACGTAAGGCTTTATCTATGGTTTCTTGTTTGTATTTGTATTCAATTTCTAAAAGTGTAGTAAGGTCTTCTAATTGGCTATACATACGGTTATCAGCCACTTCTATAAACTCATCTTTTTGATTAGAATAAATAACAGAAGCTAACACGCTGAAAATCAGTATCAAAACAATACCTGAAAACAAAAGAAACTTAGCATTAAGGCTTAGGCGGCGGACAAATTCTAGCATAAATTAGGAATTGTGAATTAGGAATTAGAAATGAATACAAAATAGCCCCTAAATCCCCAAAGGGGACTTTAAATACATTTATTAAGCACGACTAGCACAAAAATAATAATTTTTTGGTGATTTATACCATTTTTAATTTTTGATAAGGTCAGACCTTATCAAAAATTAAAAAACACCTTCTCTCGCAACAAATCTATTAAAGTCCCTTTTGGGGATTTAGGGGCGGTTTGAATTTTGCAGTATTAAGCAAATGTACCACATCTTTCTTAATAAAATCTATTACAGGCGCAAGAGAGTCATTTTCACTTGCTGTTCTGAAATAAATTGCGCCTCGTAAGAAATTTTTGGTAGAATCCGTGGTGTAAAATTGTAATTGGCTTGGCACATCTCCACCAATTTCTAAAAGCCACGCAAATTGCCCTGCTGCATTTTGGGTGATACTTTCTTCTGCACCATCTGCTTTCTGAAAATGCTTGGAAGCAAGCGTATGAGAGTCATTTATTAGCTCTGAAAGCATTTTTTGAGGGTTTTTGTTTGCTGCAAGGTCTTTGTAAGTGATTTGTACTTCTGCTCTATTAAACTGTGGATAAATAATATGTATCCAATAAGGTTCTGCAATACGTGAGCTATCTTTTCTGATAATTGCATAGTCAGAAAGCTCAAAAAAGTAAGGATAATTGTTGGGCAAAGGTTTGTATTTTGCTTCTGGCAAATCTATGCGGTTAAATCCTTTGGGTTTTGGAGAATATGTTTTTTCATTAGAACAATTTGTAAGTAGAACTATTACTAAAAGCATCAAAAGAGATAAAAAAGAGGTTTTCATTAGGTATTTTTTATGGAAATAATTATAAGCCTGCCACAAGATATTGACAAATATAGCAAAAAATCCGTTCAAAATATGTTTTGAACGGATTTTTTACCTAAATGCTATTTTTCTTATTACTAACTCGCTCAGGATTAGCGGCAATCACTGTAAGCGGCTGGTTCACTAGGGGTGCACCTAGTAACTGGAAATTGGGCTACGCCTATTCAGAAATTTCCAGTCACTAGGTGCACCCCTAGTGAAAAGAAGACGCTAAATAAAATTGGCGGCTAATGAAGTATGAAAAACTTTACTTCGGCTATGACGAAACATCACAGACTCAATGCTAATAAGAACTCAAATATACAAAAAAGATTTTTATAAAGCAAATTTTTCTGAAAAAAAATAAAAAACTCCCATCATTCAAAAAGATGGGAGTTAGGAGTGGTTTAAATACTATTTAGCAAGTGCTTTGAGCATAGTTTCTCCAATATCAGCAGGAGATTTTACTACGTGAATGCCACATTCTGCCATAATTTTCATTTTTGCCTCTGCTGTGTCGTCTGCGCCACCTACAATTGCACCTGCGTGTCCCATACGGCGACCTTTTGGTGCAGTTTGACCAGCAATAAAGCCTACAACGGGTTTTGTACCAAATTCTTTAATCCAACGAGCAGCTTCTGCTTCCATATTTCCGCCAATTTCTCCAATCATTACTATTCCTTCTGTTTCTGGGTCATTCATCAAAAGTTCTACCGCTTCTTTTGTCGTTGTGCCAATAATAGGGTCACCACCAATTCCAATAGCAGTAGTTTGTCCTAAACCTGCTTTTGTAAGTTGGTCAACGGCTTCATACGTAAGTGTACCAGATTTAGACACAATACCAATTTTTCCTTTTGTAAAGATAAAACCGGGCATAATACCTACTTTGCAAACTTCCGCAGTCATTACGCCAGGACAATTAGGACCTACCAAACGAGAATTTTTGCCTTTCAAATATTCTTTTACATACATCATATCTTTGATAGGAATACCCTCTGTGATACAAATAATTACGCCAATTCCTGCATCTACTGCCTCCATAATAGCATCTGCACCAAAAGCTGGAGGTACAAAAATAATAGAAACATTTGCTTGCGCCTTATCTACAGCATCTTTTACAGTATTGAAGATAGGTCTGCCTAAGTGTTCTGTGCCACCTTTGCCTGGCGTAACGCCACCCACGACATTCGTGCCATATTCCATCATTTGCGTAGCGTGGAAAGTACCTTCTTTGCCCGTAAAACCTTGTACAATCACTCTAGAATCTTTGTTTACTAAAACGCTCATATTGATATGTTGTTTAGATTTTTTATAGTTTAGATTTTTGAAATCTTTTTTGAAATAATTTTTAATTTATTCACAAAGCTATCAAAAATCTTTAATTTTGTTAATATTCTCTCAATTATTTTTAGATTTTTTTGGAAAAACATTTAGCGAATAAATAAGAAATAGCCTAATATTTATGTTTTAACTGGTTATGCAGGATAAACCAAAATCAACATTTGTATTAAAATGTAGGGTACTGGGCTTGCCCTATAGCCGTAAAGTAAGTTTTGGCAGTGTTAAAACTGTATGTTATAAAAAGTAAAGTTAGAATTTTTCTGAAATATGTAAAATAACGCAAACCAAAAAGCCTTTCAGAGAAATCTGAATGGCTTTTTTAGCAAATAGTGCTTAGTGTATCTATTCTGATATGTTTCTACCCAACTTCAATAAAAAATCAGATTGAGAATAGCTACAAAGAACTTACTTTTATTTTTAAGATTGCAGATTACATTCTTGAAGTGTCTTATTTACAAAAAATCATTATCCCAAAATATTAATACAACCAATAAAAATCATAAATTTGCAGTTCAACTAAGAAATACATCAAATGTCCGACACAAATTTCAAAATGATAGCACAAACCATGTTTGGTTTGGAAGACATTTTAATAGACGAATTGCACACTTTGGGAGCAATAGAAATAGAAAAACACAACCGAGCAGTCGGATTTCAGGGAGATTTGGGCTTTATGTACAAAGCAAATCTCTGTTTAAGAACAGCGTTGCGTGTTTTAGTGCCAATTCATTCTTTTGAAATAAGAAATGAAGAGGAGTTATACAAGAAAATAAAGGCAATGAAATGGGAAGAATATATGGATTTAGATGATACACTTGCCATAAATTGCTCTTTAAATTCTGATTATTTTAACCATTCTCAATATTTGGAACAAAAAACAAAAGATGCTATTGTTGATAGGTTTAGGGAGTTGTATGGTAGTCGTCCAGATGTAGATACGCACCGCCCAAGTTTGAGAATAAATTTATTTGTTAGTCAAGAAAAATGTGTTGTTTCGTTGGATAGTTCTGGTGAATCTTTGCATAAAAGAGGCTACCGTGACAAAACAAATCTTGCTCCTATCAATGAGGTACTTGCTGCAGGTCTTGTCTTATTGACAGATTGGGACAAAAAAAGCAATTTTGTAGATCCTATGTGTGGCTCTGGAACGATTTTGATTGAGGCTGCTTTGATTGCAGCAAATATTCCACCTGGTTCTTATAAAGATTTTTTTGGCTTTGAAAAATGGAAAAACTTTGATAGGGATTTGTGGAATACCATTTATGATGAGGCTATGAGCAAAATAAACAAAAATACACCTCTGATTATGGGTGGCGAGATTTCTAAAAATGTTGCTAGAAAAGCAATAATCAATCTTAATGAAGCCAATCTAAAACATATTATTGAGATAGAAACTTCTGCTTTTGAAGATTTGCAAGTTCCTGAAGGTCGTGGAATTTTGATTATAAATCCGCCTTATGGAGAACGAATGAATTTAGATGAAGATATCAATGCGTTGTATAAGTCTATTGGAGATACACTCAAAAAGAAATGGGCGGGTTATGATGCGTGGATTATTACGTCTAATTTTGAAGCTGCTAAACACATTCGTCTCAATCCAAAACCCAAAATCAAACTATTTAATGGCTCTTTGGAGTGCCGTTTTATGCGTTATGAATTGTATGATGGAACAAGACGCAAAGATAAATTACCTTTGGAATAATTAATAGAAAAAACAAAAAAAGCCTTTCAAATTTCTTTGAAAGGCTTTTTTTGTAGAAATTTATTCTTCATTCTTGTGAAATTGGGGGTTTTCACCCAACTTCAATAAACAGAATTTAAAAGCACATCTGTTGTCAGATGGAAATACTTGACAACATGGGAAAGTGTTTATTTTTGTATCATCACACAAAAATACTCAATAACGCAAAGAAATACACTTTTAAGGTGTGCTTATCTCTTTACTTCTGATATCTTTGAGTATTATTTTTTCTCCATTTTTTGTACCTGTTATAATTACATAATCCTCAAAAAATGGTTTTACAACATCTGAAAGCAATCCTTTTGGTACTTCAATTTCAAAATTCACTTTATCATTTGATAATTTTATCTTATTTTTTTTAGCATCTGCAAATGACAAAAAACCTTCTATTTCTATCTCTTGTACAGTTATTGCTGCTTCTGCAGTTTGCTTGGTGGCAATAGTTTTAAACTTACTTGCTGGTTTTGTAAGAGCTACTGTCATTGGCTCATTGTTTTTGACTGCAGTAAATCCAACAAGTTTAATTCTGTCGCCATCTGGTGCAAGTTGTTTGGCTAATGCAATAAAATTTGTCCTATACGTTTCATCTGTGATATTATCATTTAATTTTAAGTAATCTTCATCATTGATTAGTTGAATATTATTTAAAATATCACCAATAATAACGGATTGAATATCTGTACCTTCTATCATTTGTTGCTTTATTGTGCCACCAAACCTTATGGTAACTGCAAAACTTTGAGCCCTAAAAGTAGAAAAATAAGGCTGAAAATCTATAATGTTTTGTTTTGACACATTTTCTGTAAAAGATTTGTTTCTTAATCTGTCTGCAGTTCTATACGCCATTTTTTCTAGCGTATGTACTCTATTTGAAAACTCGTCACCTCTGATTAGTCCGTGACCAACTTCATTACCAGACAGACTTAATTGTACTTCTTTTGTGTCTAATACGACTCCTTTTAACGCTAAATGTCTATGAAAATTTATATCTTGGAACATATCTCTAAATTCATTGGCAAGTTCTTCTGAAATATCACCAGTTAAGCCAATAAAAACCAACTTTTCTGCTTCTCTAAGTTGTCCAGAAAGAATAGCAAGATTTGCGGCACTTCTAATTAAGATAGAACGAGTTGGTTCTTGATTTGAATTTTGAATAAACAATTTTAGTGCTTCTTTTTCTAGTTCAAATGCTTTCAAATAATTTTCTTTGACTTTATCAATAGTATTATCAAACCTAGCAAGCAATGCTAGGTCAATAAATCTCATTGATTCTCTATGTAATTCTTTGACAGTCATTAAATTATCTTATAAGCACATTTTGGGTTTGAAAACTCTGTTACGCAAATATGGGCATTCATATTTGTGTTAGCAGTTATATTTGTCTGTTTTTCTTTAATATTAACTCTTTGTTTTAAGGTATTTTTCTTTGTTTCTTTAAGAATACCAGAAATTTCTAATCTTGCTTTTCCTTGAAATATCCCAATATCATCTTCCTCACCAAGCCAATAATCAAATCCTGTACCTTTACTAGAACGCTCTATACAAGGATATTCTGTTAATTCATTGGCTAGTAAAATAGCTATTGCAGTTGCACCATATTCTGTTGTTTCGTCCCAATCCTTCCAACCTCTACGCATTTTTTCATCTACAATACTTGTCCAATTTAATTGTATGTTATCTGAATGAGTTTCTGATAATGCTGCATTTACGCCACTTTGGTGATTAGAATGAGCAAGACAAACAGTACACGCTTGTAAGCAAAATGAACAAATTTCTGGCGTTAAACCTAATATTCCTACTCTTAATGTTTCTAAATCTAATATCATCAATTATGTGTTTTTTGCTTGATTAAATGCCTACGGTTGCAAATTTAACCTAATTTTAGGATAAACCAAATATTAGAAGTTAAATATTTTAGCAACACAGATATTTTAGATTTCATTTTATCTGAAAAATTCCGTATTTCATAGAAAAAGCCTTCCAGATTGCTCTGAAAGGCTTTTTTGATTGTAGAAGACGCTAACTTAGTGTGCGCCTACTTTTATGTGTTTCAATTCTACTAATGATTTGTCTTCTGGAATCATCTCTTCTTGCTCCAAAGCAATAAGGTCGTTTTCGTGAGGCAAATTAGAGTTTTTGGTTACAGAGTAAGGTACGTTTTGTGGGATATAATCCGTAAAACCGTCTGCTTCTGCATTTGGTTTGCTATAATCATAAGGCCAACGGTAAACGTAAGGAATTTGACCTTCCCAGTTGCCGTGTCCTGGCTCAATTGGTGCTGTCCATTCCAACGTATTTGATTGCCAAGGGTTTTGTGTAGCACGTCTTCCTCTAAACATAGAATAGAAGAAATTAAAGCCAAACAATAACTGCGCAGAGAACGTAATAATAGCTGCTGCAGAAATAAACATATTCAAATCAGCAAAAATACGGAACGCATCAAACCCTGTAAATGAGTAATAACGTCTTGGGAAACCTGCCATACCAATATAATGCATTGGGAAAAACACTGTATAAACTCCTACAAAAGTCATCCAAAAGTGCAAATAACCTAATCTTTCGTCCATCATACGACCAAACATTTTAGGGAACCAATGATAAATACCCGCCATCATACCAAAGAATGAAGCAGAACCCATCACCAAGTGAAAGTGAGCCACTACATAATAAGTGTCGTGTAGATAAATATCTAATGCGTTGTTTCCTAAGATAATACCAGTAACACCACCAGAAATAAACAACGACACAAGACCAATAGAAAATAGCATTGCAGGCGTAAAACGTATATTTCCTTTCCAAAGCGTAGTGATATAATTAAAGGCTTTTACTGCAGAAGGAACAGCAATAATCAATGTCAAAAACATAAATATTGTTCCCAAAAATGGGTTCATACCTGTTACAAACATGTGATGCGCCCAAACTATAAATGAAAGTACTGCAATTCCTAACATTGAGCCAATCATAGCTGTATAACCAAAAATTGGTTTACGAGCTTGCGTAGCAATTACTTCAGATGTAAGTCCCAAAGCAGGCAAAAGTACTATATAAACTTCTGGGTGACCCAAAAACCAAAATAAGTGTTGGAATAAAACAGGGCTACCACCTACATTGTGCAAAGCCTCACCAGCTACATATATTTCTGAAAGATAAAAACTTGTTCCAAAACTTCTATCAAAAATCAGCAACAATGCCGCAGAAAAAAGCACAGGGAAAGACAAAATACCAATAACTGCTGTAATGAAAAACGCCCAAATAGTAAGTGGAAGTCTATTAAATGACATTCCTTTTGTTCTTAGGTTGATAACTGTTGTAATATAATTTATACTTCCCAAAAGTGAGGAGGCAATAAATAAAGACATTGCAAGCAACCAATACGTCATACCATCTCCAGACCCTGCCAGTGCTTGCGGTAGCGCACTTAGGGGCGGATAAACAACCCAACCACCAGCCGCAGGACCAGTTGCAAAAAACAGAGAAGAGAACATCAAAACGCTTGATGCAAAGAAAAACCAATAAGAAAGCATATTCATAAATCCTGATGCCATATCTCTTGCACCAATTTGCAAAGGAATTAGGAAGTTAGAGAATGTGCCACTAAGACCTGCTGTAAGTACAAAAAACACCATAATTGTTCCGTGCATTGTTACGAGTGCAAGGTAAAATTCAGGGTTGAGTGCGCCTGTTCCGTCTTTTTGAATTTCTATCCAACCACCCAAAAGAGGTTTTAGGAAAGACATATCCATATTAGGAAAACCTAATTGCAAACGGAAAAGTATAGAAAACAAACCGCCAATAAATGCCCACAAAATCCCAGAAACAAGGAATTGTTTAGCAATCATTTTGTGGTCAATGGTGAAGATGTACTTTGTAATAAAGGTTTCTTCGTGGTGTTCGTGCTCGTCGTGAGCGTGGGCGTGTGCATGTATATCTGCGTGAGCCTCAATTACGTGTGCCATAAATTTATTTTTATTTGTTATTTTTATGTTTAATCCTATAAGGATTTTCCTAGCAGGATTTTTGATACAAGTTAAAAAAATATTCAATATATTATTACCACGTTCCGTAAGTACGACTTACGGCTATGAATATTAAACCCTTTCAGGGTTTTTAATACAATTTTTTAGATTAAAATAGTTTGCGTTTTTTCGTACTTCGTACTTCAAATTTCGTCCTTATTTAGAAACCATTGCTACGCCATTTGCTTTTGCTTTTTGTTGCTGAATACGAGCTTTTGCAACATATTCTTTATTAACTTCTGTAAAAGGTTTTTGAGCAGCTAACCATTTTTTGTAATCAACTTCGTCATCAACGACAATTACAAGACGCATTGCAAAGTGTCCACGTCCACAAACTTCTTGGCAAGCAATTTCATAATTGAATCCATCAGCACGAGTTTTGCCTGATTTTTCGTCAAGAGTTTGGTATTCTGGTCGTCCTTGTAGTTCTTGACGCATTTCAGCAGTTGTTTTTGTAGGAGTTAGCCAAAGTTTTGTAGGCATTCCTGGAACTGCGTCCATTTTCTGGCGGAAATGTGGCAAAGAAAAACTATGTAGCACATCTCTAGCACGAATATTAAAGACAACAGGAACATTTTTTTGTATATGAATTTCACTTACCATAAAATCATCATCATTTTTCTTATCAGAAAAATCTAATCCCATTTCGTTGGTAGCATCTGTATAACGGAAATTATACTTTCCTATTTTGCCATCAGCACCAGGATAGCGTACTTTCCAAGCAAATTGATGTCCCATTACTTCTATTTGTTGAGCATTTTCTGGAGCAGTGTACATTATTTTTTTCCAAGCCTGCCATCCTTGCACAACAAGCAAAACCAAGATAACTGCAGGAACAATAGTCCAAACAATTTCTAATTTTACGTTATCTGTGAAAAAAGTAGCTTTGTAACCTTCTTTATAACGGTATTTAAAAGCAAAAAAGAAAAGAGCAGCATTTGTAATAACAAACATCAACAAAATAACTATTGTTGCCTGATGAAATAGGGGCTCTGTAATATCTGCATTTTTAGATGCGTGAGGTGGGATAATCAGCCCTAGATGATGCACTGCATACCAGCCTGCCAATGAAAAACCGACAAGAGGTAATATCAAAAACAGATAAGCGTGAATGTTGTTGGACTGGCTGACCTTGTCGGGGTCGCTGTCATTCCTAAAAATAGAGATAAGCTTAGATGCTCTAAATATGACCAAAAAGATAGCCACAAGGAGCAAAGCCGCAAGAATTAAGAGTATGTTAGTCATAGTAAATTATATTTGTAATCTTTACTAAATGTGTATTAAAAATGTTTTGGTTAAAGAAAAAATTTCTTTGTTTTTCGTATTATACTATTTTTTTCACAAACATACAAAAAAAAAACATTATTGAAAACTATTCTTTGATATTTTGTTTGATTACTTTTTTTATTTTGTTCGTAAGGTAGGTATTTGTAGGCGCACTAAAAATCCTATAAAAAACAAAAGCATATTTTTATAGGATTTTTTTGTATTTTTGCGAAAGAAAATCACCAAAATAGCATAAAACATAATGAGAAATTTTGAAAACTGGGAAACACAAGACGTAGAAACTGAATTTGACATTACGCAGTTAAAAGAAATGCCACTTTTAGAGGATTGGCTGAAATCCACTACCACGCTTGATACTTACCAAGCAACATTAGCAGAATTTATTAGAACACAATTATTGGATAATGCAGATTTTTGGAATGAAGATGAACTTAAATTGCAATTTATTGCGCCCTTATTACTATTAGTTGATTATAAAATTAAAGATTGCAAGGTTTTCTCTCAACGCCCACTTTCCGCCACCATAAAAGGTATAGAAATAGGCGGTAGAGTTGATTTTGTACTGGCAAAAGGAAAACAAAAACCTACAAAACCATACTTTTTCATTCACGAATATAAACAGGAAACAAAAAAAGGCTCATCAGACCCAAAAGGACAATTACTTTCTGAAATGCTTGTAGCGCAAGTCAAAAATGAAGATAAAAATCCAGTTTATGGTTGTTATGTACTTGGAAGAAGTTGGTTTTTTGTTGTTCTTAATCATAATGAATATGCCGTAAGTAATGCTTACAACGCTTCTGACGAAGATATTTATGTAATTATTGCTATTTTGCGTAAGGTAAAAGAATATATACAAGTAATGCTATAAGTAATTGTGAATTTTTAATTATGAATTGTGAATGAATACAAAATGCTAATAATCAAATGATTAACAAATACACTTTTATTCTGTTCGTAAGGCGTGTATTGGTGCGCTGATAGCAATAATAAAAGACTGCAAAATAAGTGGTAAAATAGCTGAAAACAAAGCCACAAAGCCTGCAAATGCAAATAATCCCCATTGAATTTCTGTTTTGTAGGCAAAATTATCTAGCCAATGCGTGATAATGTAGTACCCAAGTGGCATTGCCAGTGCAATAGCCACCAAAACCAACCAAATAAAATCCTTAGAAAGTAACAAAATAATGTTTAAAGTGCTTGCACCCAATATTTTGCGTATTCCAACTTCTTTTGTACGCAGTTCAGAACTGAATAATGCCAAGCCAAAAAGTCCCAAACACGAAATAAAAATACTCAAAACAGAAAAATATAACAATAATTCTCCTAATTTTTCTTCCTGTTTATAATGTTTATCAAAATTCTCGTCTAAAAAAAAGTAGCTCAAAGGCTCACCAGATACATTTTTTGCCCAAATACGCTCCAAATAATTTTCAATTTGATTAATATATTGCGTTTCTACATTCAGAAATAAATTTCCTGTTTGGTTGCTATAAATAATCACCATAGGCGCAATAGACGAATGTAAGGAAGAAAAATTGAAGTTTTTGACCACGCCAACCACCACACCACCCACAGAAACCGCTCCTGCGCTATCACGAGCAATAATAATTTCTTTGCCAATAGGCGAGTTGCCATTGTCGCAATAACCTAGTTTTTGCGCTGCAATCTCGTTGAGAAGAAATTTTTTCTCTGTATTATCTTCTTGTGTTTGTATTATTTTTTCTCCATCAATTAGTTGAATATCAAGTGTTTCCAAAAAATCATCTCCTATTACAAGTCGCCCTAAAAGTTCTTTTTTGAATGTTTTATTTGGTTTTTTCTTATTGGATTTATTATTATTTTGCTGATTTTCTACTTCAAACAAAAACTGTGAAGTAAAGTTTGTGCCAGGAATTTCTACAGAACTTCCAACTTTTAAGATATGTTGATTTTGTAAAAGTTCTTTTTTTATTTGTGCTAGTTTATCTTCTTCAAGCACGTTTTTAGGTAACCGTACTACCAAAATATTGCTTTTCTGAAAGCCTAAATTTTGAAAATGTAAAAAATTAATTTGTTGATACACAATACCCGTGCCTACAAGCGTAATGATAGTGATAGTAAACTGCAAGACAATCAAAATTTTACGTAAAGAAATCTTATTTTTATTGGCATTCCCTTTGATAGCATCTAATAATTTGAAATTAGACATATAAAGTGCAGGATAAACAGAAGAAAAAATTACTATCAATAAGAAAAATATGCCAAAGGCAAAAATATTTTTCCAAGAAGCATACAATACGTTCAATGAGAGTGGTTTTTCTACAATATTTCCAAAAAATGGCAGAGAAATTTCGCAAAGTGAAAATGCAATAAAAAACGAAATAGTTGCCATAACAAACGCCTCTACCACAAATTGCCAAATAAATGACATTTTTGATGCACCAAGCACTTTCCTAACACCAATTTCTTTGATACGTTGCACTGCACGAGCCGTATTTAAATTGATATAATTGATGCATGCCACCAGCATTATAAAGCCACTCACCATAAAAAAAACATACAAATAATTGAGATTTCCTGTTGGATATGGCTCACTTAAAAGTTTGGAATGAAGATGAATACTAGCTACATTCATCAAAATTGGCTTAAAATCAAGCGTTTTTACATCATTTTGCTGATTGTTTTTCCCCCATTTTTCATCAAATTGTTTGTTGAAAATAAAGCTATTGATGTTTGCTTTTTCTTGAAAACGCAGGTAAGTATAAGCCCACGAAATACCTAAAAGCCTGTCGTCTTTGTTCCACGAAATCAAGGCTTTAAAAGGTAAATGTGTGTTCTTTGGCAAATCAGCTATGATTGCTGTAACCTGATGTTGTCCATCATAACGAAAAGCATTG
>JAYVHJ010000263.1:0-2140 GCA_043771315.1 Raineyaceae bacterium | reverse complement strand
TTTATTCTCAAATTTTCATCAATATTGATGAAAATTTTGTTCTTTTCAAAGAAAATACGCTAAAAAATATCATTTACTTGAAAAGTTATATAAAATATTGAAATAATGCAATTTTTGTTTTTGACATAAAAAACCTGAAAATTATATAACTATTTGATTATTAACATTTTGTATTTAATTCATGATTTCTAATTCACAATTCCTTAAATGCCATTGATTTCATTTGGTAAAGGTATATTTTCTTCCAAAAATTCATAAAAACAATGTGCTAAATAAGGTGCGAGAGAAACGCCTTTACTTCCTAGTCCATTAAAAACGCCAATAAGTGCGTTTTCGTGATGCAAACCTACTATTGGACGGCGGTTTTTAGTTGCAGGACGCACACCAGCCACTTGCCCAACTATCTCAAATGGCACAGAAAGTATTTGAGTAGCTTTTTCCGTTAGTTCTTGTGTGGCTTTTGTGCTTATTTCCCAGTCTAGTGGTTGCCAACTGTACGTAGATGCTACTCTAATTGTTTTTTCTTGATTATCTTCTTGATTATTTTTCTGAATAGGAACGAGAGAAACACCCAAATTGATGATATTAGGGCTATAATTGATATTTTTATTGTTATCTTGTAAAAGTTTTATTTCTAAAATCTCTCCTTTCACAGGAGCAAAAGGCAAATGTTTTAAAAAAGGATTTTTAGTAGCATTTACTCCCTCACAAAAGATGATTTTCTTTGCTGAAAATTCCTTCCAAATTACCTTATCAGCCTCAAAAATGACATCTTCATACAAAAAATTTGTATTGATGTAAGCATTTTTTTCTGTCAAAAAATCTCTAAAAGCACGCAAAAGCGTAGGCAAATCAACATAACCAGCTTGTTTTGTAGCTATTCCACCAAACGGATTTTTGATATAGCTTTCATAAATATGATTGTCAGGATTTTTGTCTAAATAAGTGCTATATTCTATCAAATTAGCACGCAAAAGCCATTCATTTTGTTCTTCTATGCTTCTAAAAGGTCTATAAATGGCTTTTTTATGAAAAAATTTAGTATTTAATTTTACTTCTAAATCAGTATAAAATTTCTCCAAAAAAGGAAATAAATCATCAGCTAACCACGTTTTATGTAGTTTTTTGCCTGTTAGTGGATTAAAAATGCCTGCTGCCACTTGTGAGCTACAAAATCCTGCTTCATCATTGACAACAAGTACCTTTTTTTGGTGATTTAGTAGGGTTTCTGCAAGGGCAGTTCCTGCAATTCCTTGCCCTATAATAAGATAATCTAACATTTGAGGTGTGAGGTGTGAAGTGTGAGGTGTCTTTTTGGGCAGAACTTCCCGAAAGTTGGAAACTTTCGGGAAGTTTAGTAGGAAGTTACTTGAAGCACCCCTTACTAATCATTATCATACCTCAAATTTTCTCTTGTGCCACAATCATTTGTGTAAGCATAACAAATTGTGCCACAGAAAGTTGTTCTGCACGTTTGTCTAAAATCTCTAATTTATTAAATTCTGGCGAGATAATAACGGCTTTTAAGGCATTGCGCAAGGTTTTGCGGCGTTGGTTGAAAGCAAGTTTTACAATTTCTTTAAACTTTTTTTCGTCACAATCCAAATTTTCAACATTGTTCCTTTTGAGAGAAATAACCCCTGATTTAACTTTTGGTGGTGGCGTAAATACGTGAGGTTCAACCGTAAACAAATATTTTATCTCATAAAAAGCCTGCAAAAAAACGCTCAAAATTCCGTAGGCTTTTTTTCCAGGCGCAGAGGCTATGCGTTCTGCCACTTCTTTTTGGAGCATACAGACCACTTCTGTTACCAACTCCTTGTTTTCCAATACTTTAAAAAATATTTGAGAAGAAATATTATAAGGGAAATTGCCAATAATAGCAAATTTTTCTGATATATTTTCAGAAGTGTTCTCTTGTTTATTTTCACCAATATTAAAAATATTATTCAAATCTAGCTGCAAAAAATCACCTTCCAAAATTTTATTTTCTTTGTAAAGTTCTGGATAAAAATCTTTGAGGTATGCAATGGATTCTGTATCAATATCAATCAAAAAAGTTTCGGATTCGTTATGTTTTATGAGAAATTCTGTGAGTACGCCAGTACCTGCACCAATCTCCAAAACTTTTTTACTTTCG
>JAYVHJ010000262.1:0-13676 GCA_043771315.1 Raineyaceae bacterium | reverse complement strand
TTGATAGTCTGTTCTAGCTTCTGTTTCAATAGAAAACATTTGCTGAAAACCTTTACTTTTTACCATATATTGAATACGGTCACTTGGTACTGTTTTTTTGTCTCTTAGGCTCATATTTGTAGCTTTTTAGATTTTTGATTTATAATTGATTTATGTACTCTTACTTACGTAATTCTGTGTTGTTTAGCTTTTTTAAGCTATTTTTTAGTAGTTTTTGCAGGGCGTTTATTTCCTCTAAAACCTCTCTTTGTACCTCTTGTAAAATGCTTTCTGCACCATTCCCCAAACATTTTAGATACTGTTCTATATCGTTTTTGATTTCTGCAGGAAGTTTAGTAGTATCTACACTTTGCAAATTTATTGTTAGTTCCTTATTTTTTTCAATTTCATAATGTACTAACTCCATTTCCATAATCATAAGGCGTATATTTAAAAGTCCTTGTATTTGATTATCTAAAACCTCCAAATTATCTTTATATTTAGGATATGCAATTTGGAACTTCTCAAAGTTTATTTTATCATTTGTTCGTTTGCCTTGTATTTTGCACTTATCCGAACAGTAGATTTTATTTTTATTAGAGTTTCTTATTTCCGAATCACAAACAACACACTTAGATATGTTTATGTAGTCAATGCTTGCCGTTTGTCTCATATTTCTTATTTTCTTTTTACAAAATTACGTTTAGGTTTAGTAACAAAAAAGTTTGTTACTAAAATAATTGATTTATTTTTAAAAGCGTTCCAAAAATTTTTATTTCGGTGCAAAAAATTTTAAAAGTGTTTTACTTTTGAAAAACTTGTAAAAAACTTGTAAAACTCCAAAAGATATATATTAGCATAAGCAACACAACAAAAAGTATATATGCTTACATATCTAGCATAACAACAAAAATATATGTTAGAATAGGTAAGATATATAGTTTTTGCGCTAATTATGTAAAAAATCTTATGCAAAATTTATATATTTTAAAAAAAATAGGTATTTTTTAGGTTATGGGTTACGTGGGGGTTATGCAGGTAAAATGTAAATGTTGTTTTTAGCTATTTAAGGCACTTTTTGTAATTTTAGGACTTACGCAGGACTTACTTACGACTTACATAACGCTACTGTATGGGTTACTTAGGGCGTTTTTGTGTAGGTTTTACAATAGTATTGTAGTGCCTGCAAAGAAAGTATTAAGGTATAAATAAAGCTCACAAAAGCACGTTAAAAAGTAGTGTTTTTTATGTTGGTAGTGTGCAAAAAAAACGCTATTTGCACGCAATAGAATAGGTTTTTATATTTTTATTGTAAAAAATAGGAATGTAAAAAAGTGTAGGTAAAAAATAAAAACAACTTTTAAAGTGTTTTTGAGTAGGTTTTTATTTTTGATTTTCAAACTGTCGGGATCACGTTTTACAAAATAAAAGTGTCTTTAAATTCGTTTAAAGGCACTTTTTTATTCTCAAAAACGATATTTTTTTCCAAAAACTACCGAAATAATACGTTTTGTACACATTTTTTCGCTTTTTTAAGAAAACTTTGTGGATCACATCTTCTCTACAAAATCTGCAAAAATATTCATTTTGTCTTTGACCAATTCAAAATTATTGAAATGCTTGCTTGGCTAGTTTGTGGATGTCTGCTCTACCTTGTCATTATCCAAAAATAAAAATACTTGTTTTGCATCTTTTGGAAAATGATTTATTATTTTTGATACATTCGTTACGGAGTGAAGTATAATTACATTTAATTTTATTTGTTTATGGTGATGCTGTTGAGGATTAGACTAAAACAGTATAAATATCTGACTATCAGAAAATTGAAACTACAAGATAATCTTACAGGGGCGACCTTTACCGTAAAAATATAGTTATAAGCATTTTTACTACAATTTTATATTTTAGCATATAAAATATTTATCAATTCTAAACAACATCAAATAGAAATTTGTAAAACACATCAAACACAAAACTTTTATTTTGACTAAATATTTGATATTTTCGTTGAAATGGTTATTTTTGCAAATACATAAATCAGATAATAATCAGCTAAACTTTTACCAGTAGCAAGCGGCTACTAATTTACTAACAACCTTATGGCTCTTATAGAAATGGTAATGCCCAAAATGGGTGAAAGCATTATGGAAGGAACTATCCTCAACTGGCTCAAAAAAGTAGGTGACAATATTGCACAAGATGAATCAGTACTAGAAGTAGCTACCGACAAAGTGGATACAGAAGTACCTGCAACTCACGCTGGCATACTCAAAGAAATTCTTGCAAAAGAAGGGGAAGTAGTAGCCGTAGGAAAAGCTATTGCTATTATCAGTACAGGTGGAGATGATGACAAGCCAAAAGTGCCTAGCACCGAACAACAAGCTATCAATACAGTAATAACTAATCATATTGCTGAAATACTCACTAATGCAAGTGCATTAAATAATGTGCCAAGTCCTACAATGGCAGATATTATTCTAGGAAGATTTTACTCGCCTCTTGTTCTCAATATTGCTAAACAAGAAGGGATTTCTTCTAGTGAACTAGATACTATCAAAGGAACAGGACAAGATAATAGAGTTACCAAAAATGATATTTTGGCTTATGTAGCCTACAAAAAAACTAATCCAACACAAAAACCTGCAGAAGTTATTGTTGAAAAAGTAGAACAAAACGTTGCTGTAATTCCTCCTATTATTGCACCTGTGAGTAGCCCAGCTATTTCTGTGAGTGGTGGAGATGAAATTATTGAAATGGACAGAATGCGCAAAATGATTGCCCAAAGAATGGTAGATTCTAAGCGTATTTCTCCACACGTTACGTCTTTTGTGGAAGTTGATGTTACGAATATTGTTTTTTGGAGAAATAAAATGAAACAAGAAGTGTATAAACGTGAGGGTGAAGCACTTACATTTATGCCTATCTTTACAGAAGCTATTGCAAAAGCTATTAAAGATTTTCCTATGATAAATATTTCTGTTGATGGCGACAGAATAATCAAGCGCAAAGACATTAATATTGGTATGGCAGTAGCACTTCCTAGCGGAAATTTGATTGTACCAGTCATCAAAAATGCAGACCAATTAAACCTGATTGGACTTACAAAACGTATCAATGATTTGGCGGTACGTGCAAGAGAAAACAAACTCAAACCAGATGATTTGGGTGGCGGAACTTACACTATTTCTAACGTTGGCTCATTTGGTAATGTTTTTGGAACGCCTATCATTATGCAACCACAAGTAGGTATTTTGGCTATTGGAGCTATCAAGAAGAAACCTGCAGTTATTGAAACGCCTTTTGGAGATACTTTGGGTATTAGACATATGATGTTTTTATCTCACTCCTACGACCATAGAGTTGTAGATGGTGCGTTAGGAGGTATGTTTGTGAGGCGTGTAGCTGACTATTTGGAAGGTTTTGATACGGAAAGGAATATTTTTTAATGTCTAATATTTGAAGTTCCAAATATTTATTCCTTTTCAAACTCTCTCAAAAGCCATTATTTATCTAGCACGCATTGCTACATAAATAATGGCTTATTTTTATCAAATTTCTACTATATTTTTATCAAAAAAATCAATTATTTATACTACTTTTACTAAAAATTTAATGTAAAGGTGTTTGTTGTGAAAAATATCTCACATCTCACACTTCATACCTCACACTTCAATATGAAATATCCTGAAAATAAAAATGTTAGTTATCCACAAATAGCTGATGAAATACTGCAATTTTGGCATGACAACGCCATTTTTGACAAATCAATTACCTCTCGTGAGGGCGCACCTGCCTACACTTTTTATGAAGGTCCGCCTTCTGCTAACGGTACGCCAGGTATTCACCATGTAATGGCACGTGCTATTAAAGATATTTTTTGTCGTTACAAAACCCTAAAAGGCTTTCAGGTACACCGTAAAGGCGGTTGGGACACGCACGGGCTACCCGTAGAACTGCAAGTAGAAAAACTTTTAGGCATCAAAAAAGATGATATTGGTATCAAAATCTCTGTTGAAGAGTATAACAAAAAGTGCCAAGAGACAGTAATGATGTACACAGACCAATGGAATGACCTCACAGAAAAAATGGGTTATTGGGTTGATTTGGATAATCCTTACATTACTTATGAGAAAAAATATATAGAAACACTTTGGTTTTTATTGAAAGAGCTATACAAAAAAGGGCTTTTATACAAAGGTTATACTGTTCAACCTTATTCACCTGCCGCAGGAACGGGGCTTAGTTCTCACGAGCTAAACTATCAAGGAACGTACCAAGATGTATCAGACACATCAATAGTAGCACAATTTAAGGTTATCAAAAACGAAAAATCTGAAGTTTTATTTAGTAAAATTACTAACGAAACTAACCCAGATGTACGTATCTTAGCGTGGACGACAACACCTTGGACTTTGCCTTCAAATTGCGCCCTTGCCGTTGGTGAAAACATCAATTATGTGCTTGTAAAGACATTTAACCCTTATACTTTTGCGCCTGCGTATGTAGTACTTGCAAAAGATTTGATGAGTAAATATTTTTCAGAAAAAGCAAAAGACATTAACTTTGCAGACTACAAAAATGGTGATAAACTTATTCCTTTTGAGGTTTTGGCAGAAATGAAAGGGAAAGATTTGCTAAATATTCGTTATGAGCAACTTTTGCCTTTTATCACCAACGAAAATCTACAAAAAAATGCGTTTAGAGTGATTGCAGGTGATTTTGTTACTACTTCTGATGGTACAGGAATTGTGCATACTGCATCTGTTTTTGGTGCTGATGATTTTAGGGTTTGTCAGCAAAATAATGTACCTTCTGTGATGATAGAAGATGAAAATGGCAAAGAAGTGCCTATTGTGGATAAGCAAGGCAAGTTTGTAGCACAAGTAGGCGCAGGACTTGCAGAAAAAGTGCTTCATTTTGCCATTAAGACACATAAAACTTTTGGAGAAAATGATTTTTATGTTAAAAATTATTTGTCAGAAGATGAAAAACAAGAAAATTATAAAACAACTGACGAGATGATTTCTATCATCTTAAAACTTGAAAATAAGGCGTTTAAGGTAGAAAAATATGTCCATAGTTATCCACATTGTTGGCGCACCAACAAACCAATTTTGTATTATCCTTTGGATAGTTGGTTTATCAAAACAACTGCCTACAAGGCTAGAATGGCAGAACTTAACAAAACTATCAACTGGAAACCTGAAAGTACAGGTTCTGGGCGTTTTGGTAATTGGCTAGAAAATTTGGTGGATTGGAATTTGTCACGCTCACGCTATTGGGGAACGCCTTTGCCTATTTGGAGAAATGAAGATGGAACAGCTGAAAAGTGTATAGGAACGCTTGCAGAGCTGAAAATGGAGATAGAAAAAGCAAATAAAGTTTTGGGACTTAATCAGCCAACAGAACTACCTGATTTGCACCGCCCTTATGTGGATAATGTATTTTTGGTATCTGATAAAGGTGAAAAACTTACTCGTGAAACGGACTTAATAGATGTTTGGTTTGATAGCGGAGCTATGCCTTATGCGCAATGGGGGCTTTTGGGCGAACAATTAGCGCAAAAAAATGCAGATGGCACTTTGCGTGATTTTCCTGCTGATTTTATTTCTGAAGGCGTTGACCAAACTCGTGGTTGGTTTTTCACACTTCACGCTCTTTCTGTGATGCTTTTTGATAGTGTGGCATATAAAAATGTTGTTTCCACTGGGCTTGTGCTTGATGGAAATGGTGAAAAAATGTCAAAATCAAAAGGAAATGTAGTTAATCCATTTTTGGTGCTAAATACCTACGGTGCAGATGCTACACGCTGGTATATGATAGAAAATACCAATCCTTGGGACAATTTGAAATTTAGTTGGGAGAAAATATATCAAGACGAAAAAGGCACAAAACATATTTTCAACGCTAAAAATGATGCAAAGTTTTATGAAAATATGACTGTTGTAGAAGAAAATTCTGCGGGGATTTTGGAAGTGCAACGCAAATTCTTTGGTACTTTGCAAAACACCTATAACTTTTATGCCTTGTATGCCAATGTGGATAATTTTGAGGTGGACGAAAACAACCTTGTTCCAATGGAAAAACGCCCAGAAATTGACCGTTGGATTATCTCAAAACTGCAATCTTTGATAGTGGAAGCTGGTCAGGCGTATGATGAATATGAGCCTACACGTGCTGCACGCAATATTCAGGAGTTTGTGTGCGACCATTTGTCAAATTGGTATGTACGCCTTTGTCGTAAGCGTTTTTGGATGGGTAAAATGAATGAAGACAAAAAAGCAGCTTATGAAACACTTTTTGAATGTCTTTCTACAGTTTCTCAACTGATGTCGCCTATTGCACCTTTTTATGCTGATTTCTTGTATAAAAATTTGTATCATACAGCTCTGACGACCACTAAAACTAAAGAAATTTCTGTACATCTCACACTTTGGAAAGAGGCTAATAAATCCTTGATAGACAATGATTTGGAGGAAAGAATGGAGCTTGCACAACTGATTTCTTCTCTTACACACGCTTTGCGCAAGAAAGAGAAATTAAAAGTGCGTCAGCCTTTGAGCCGTATTTTGTTGCCTATTTTGTCAGAAAAGATGAAAAAGCAGGTTACTGCTATTGAAGATTTGATTTTAAATGAAACAAACATCAAGAAAATAGAGTATATTGATGACACTTCTGGGGTTTTGGTGAAAAGCGTAAAACCTAATTTCAAGCGTTTGGGAGAGGTTTATAAAACCAAAATAAAAGAACTTTCCACTATTATTCAGAATTTTTCTAAGTCAGATATTGCCAAATTAGAACGTGAAGGACTTTTTGAAGTGGCAGTAAGTGATGGTTTTGTTACTTTGACTTTGGAAGATGTACTTTTGGAGGCAAAAGAGATTGCAGGTTGGTCTGTAATTACTGAAAATGGCATTACGGTTGCGTTGGATATTGCTGTGAGTACAGAATTGAAGGCGGAAGGCATTGCACGTGATTTTGTAAACCGTATTCAAAATCTTAGAAAAGAAATGAATTTGGAGGTTACCGACAAAATAAATGTAACGGTTGAAAAACTCAATGAAACCGTTGATAATGCTATTTTAGCACATCAGGCGTATATTGCGACAGAAGTACAAGCCGTTCGTTTTGAGTTAAAAGATGCTGTTTCTGGTAGCGTACCACTTGATATGGACGACTTTGTAATGAATGTTGCAGTGAGTGTGTAAATCAATTACGAATTTCAAATTACGGATTACGGCTATTTTTCGTAATTCGTAATTGAAATTTTACAATATACATAAAAATTAAATTCTCAAAACAATGAAAAAACTTCTTCTCTTCTGCTTTTTTTTAGGAATCATACAATCCGTTTTTTCGCAAAAAAATAATACTAATAATCTTCCAAAACTCAATATAAAAACTTTTGAGGAAGGTAAAATCATTTTCAAACTCAAAAAAAATGCCTTTGGATATGAACAATTAAACGAAAAAACTATTAGAAATTTTGCCCTAAAAGCTCCACAAAAATGCTTTCCCAAAAGTGTTGCACCTCACGCAGATGCTCGTAGCAAAGACGGACAACCTCTCATTGACCTTACACGCATTTTTGAGTTAGAAATTTCTCTAAATATCTCTTTGGATAATGCCGTAAAAGCACTTCTACAAGACCCAGCCGTAGAGTATGCGGAAAAAATCCGTTTTCATCAGCCACTTTACGTGCCTAATGACCCAAGCATCTCACCCGCCACTCCAACGGAACACCTCAATAAAGTACGTGCTTATCAGGCGTGGGACACCCAAAAAGGCAGTGCAACTATGATTATGGGCATTGTTGATTTTGGCTTTACAACAACCCACCCAGACATGCAGGCAAATCTTCACCCTGCCTACTTTGATTTTGGCAATAATGATACAGATTTGACGCTTCCACACCCTTACGGCTATCATGGTGGTACAGTTTCAGGACTTGCTGCCGCCACTCCTGATAATGCTATTGGCGTGGCAGGCGTTGGTTTTGATTGTCGTTATTTACCTATAAAGTTTGTTTCTGATGATTTGAACACTCAAAAACCTGAAGAATCCATAGAATATGCTATGAATAATGGCGCAAAAATTATCAATATGTCGTGGGGACGTGAAGGCTCAACTTCAGGCGGTGCGTCCCAATATGAAGAAGATTTTTATAATTATTGTGTTATCAATAGAGATGTGGTACTTGTAGCAGCAGCAGGAAATACAGGGGTAGAACAAGATTGGTATCCAGCAACTTATAAAAACGTCGTTTCTGTGGGTGGTACAGCCCAAAATGATGACGTTCTTAGCACGTATGGGCGTGGATTAGATATTTTAGCACCATTCAACGGCTTTTATACAATTTATTTAAGCTCGTATAATGGCGGACTTAATGGTACTTCTTTCTCCTCTCCTATTGTGTCGGCTGGGGCTGCACTTGTAAGGGCGCAATTTCCAACTTTAACGGCTTTTCAAGTGCGTGCAAGACTAGAAAGTACAGCAGATAATGTAATTTTGGGTTATACACCAGCAAATGTTGCTACATATCAAGGTAAAATGGGTTATGGAAGACTTAATATTGAACGTGCTTTGACTGATATAAACGTGAAAAATGTGCGTTCTAGCAATCACCAAACACAAAATAATGGTTATATTCTTGCAGGTACAACTACCACCATTACGGCTGATTTTAAAAACTACCTCACTCCTACTACTGCTCTCCAAGCCACGCTAACGTGTTTTGATAGCAATATTACCATTACTGATGGAAATTCTATATTGGGTGCAATGGCTACCAATACCTCCAAAAGCAATATTTTGGATAATTTCAGCATACAAGTAAGCCCAACCACTCCTACGAACCTTGTTTGTGTCTTCAAAATAGCTTATACAGATGGTACATACACAGATTTTGACTATTTTACATTGCTTGTAAATCCTGATTTTTATCTCGTAAATTCAAGTAGAATTTCTATTCCTATCAATAAAAAAGGAGCATTTGAATATAATTATCCCTTTGCAAAGTCGCTTGATTGCCCAGAAAAACAGTTTACGCCACTTGCTAATAATATTGGTTTTGTAGTGGCTACAAGTGCCACAAAAGTATCTAATACCATTGCTAAATATGATGGTACAAAAGATGCAGACTTTGTAAATCAAAGTAATTTTATTGAAACTAATTCTGCAAGTTATCAAGAGGTAAAAGTTGGTTTTAATGACAATAATGCTAGTGCAAATGATATTGGCGTTGATGTTGCTCAAAAATCTTATGTTTTCAAAAATTCACCTAATAATAAATTTATTATTTCTGAATATTTAGTAAAAAATACTAATGCAACTACTTTAAATGATGTTTATGTAGGGCTTTTTACAGATTTTGATATAAAATTAGGGGCTTTGGATAAAGCTGATTATGATGCCACAAACAAAATGAGCTATGTTTTTGCTGCAACAGGCACGCCCAATACGTATGCAGGCGTAAAAATTTTGACAACTCAAACCGCTAATTCCTTTGCAATAGATGGTAATACAGCCACTGGAGGCAGTATTAACTTGTATGATGGTTTTACAAAAGCAGAGAAATTTCAGGCTCTCACAAGCACACGCTTGCAGGCGGGTGGAACGCTTGGAAATGATGTTTCTATAATGCTTTCTGCCAAAATCAATGCCTTAAATAGTAATGCTTCTCAAATGGTGGCTTTTGCCTTGCTTTTTGGAGATAATTTAGCTGATTTGCAGGCGCAAGCGGTACTTGCTCAAACACAATTTAATGCGCAAAATACTACTGCTGATGCAGTTATTGCGCCTAATTTTAATGTTTGTACTGGTGGAAACGTAACGCTTACACCTACGCCACCAGTTGTGTCAAATCCTGCTTTGATTTATGATTTTTATGTTGGTTTACCTTCTCCTACTAACTTACCTGTTTTTTCTGGTTTGAGCTATACACTTAATAATCAAACTGTTAATCAAACGTATTATGTTGTGGCAAGAGATAACAATCTTTTTGCAAGTGCGCCCAAAATGCTTACAATCAACATTTTAAACTGTACAACTGCAAATCCTGTTATTACATCTAATTTCAACGTCTGTACTGGTGGAAGTGTAACGCTTACACCTACGCCCCCAGTTGTGCCAAATCCTGCTTTAATTTATGATTTTTATGTGGGTTTGCCCTCTCCTACTAACTTACCTGTTTTTTCTGGTTTGAGCTATACACTTAATAATCAAACTGTTAATCAAACGTATTATGTTGTGGCAAGAGATGCAAATGCTTTTGCAAGTGCGCCAACAATGGTTACAATAACGCTTTTACCTGCATCAAATGCGACTTTTACGCAAAGTACCCAAGAAGTGATTTTAAGCAATTCTAGTGTTACGTTTACAGATACTACGCCCAATGCTAATATTTCTAGCTGGCGCATCAGTGATGGAAGAACGCTTGTAGGACGCAGTATTACGCTTAATTTTAGCTATTCTAGCACTTTTACAGTAATTTTGACAAGTACAAATACGCTGGGTTGTATTTCAAAACTTGTTTTTGGAACTGTTGTGGTGAGAGATGCCGTTACTAGTCTAAATAATAGCTTTTCTTCAGCAATAAAAATCTATCCAAATCCTGCACAAGAGTATATTTTCATAGAAAATCTAACCTTAAATGCACAAAAATATACTATTATTGATGTGTTGGGTAGGGAAGTTTTGAGAGGAGATTTTGCTCCCAATAACGTTGCTAATAATAAGCAAATAATCAACATGCAAAACCTCCCAAAAGGTATTTATTATCTGCAAAGCATTGACAATAAAGTGATTATAAATAGCGTTTTTGTAAAAAATTAGTGGATTTATTCATCTAAACATAAAAATAATCTCTCAAAAATTAGAAACTTTTGAGAGATTATTTATTTATAATGCCTGCAAAAAAGTCAAATAAACTTACCTCTACTTTCTGCAAAATAATCCAAACATAGCATAAAACCTGTTTGAATAGCAAGCCCTACGCCTTGCCACAAACTCTGTTAGTGCGTTATTGGTGTATGCTAATGCTAAAACACACAACAGCAGCGGCAGAAAAAGCATATCAAAAGGCACAAAAGTCTAATAATACGGTTTTTTATCAGATTCTAAATAAATAACTGTGTCTTTCACATACGAAAAATCAGCCGCAAGTAAAAAAGATTTTTTACTTGTTAGTCCATATACAATAGCACACATGCTTTTTTTAACTGTTGTATCATTAACAACAGTTAATTTGCTACCACTTGTTTTAAATACTGTATTATTGGCAAATATTTTCACTTTTTTTACTTTTGGCATAACCTCCACGTCATATAATACTACTCCATAATTATTTTCTATATAGAATCTCCCAACTCTATAGTTGGTATCAAGTACTAGTAAAGTAGAATCAGAAAAGTCAAATTTGACTTTTATTGTATGTACTTTTGGTCTACAACAAACAGTAAAGTATATTATGAATGTAATTAGAATCAATTGCCATATTTTTCGGTTATCCATTTTGTGTTTCTTTGTTAGTATTTTTTGTTGTCAGAAGTTCCTTATGACAACAAAGGAACTAAGACATCTGTTGCAGACTTAATATTCAGCATACATTGCAAATACATTAAAATCATATTTTATTGTATTGTCAAAATCTACCATCAATTTTACTGAGGCTTCAACAAAAAAATCAGGTATATGGGCATTGGTATTTGTTACAATATCATCTAGTAATTCCATTTCTAATTCACTTGGACTATTATGATAAAAAGCAATCAGCATTATATTGTTAGAGTTCATATCAATATTTAGATAAATACGTTCAATATTTGGAGTTATCTTAAAACCCAAAAATCTCAATGCTATAAGATATAAACTAAATTTCTTTTCATTCACAGTCATTTGATTATCTAAATATTTTTTATTAACAATTCCTAATTATCTACATTCCAGCCATTAGCAGCCCAATATCACTATAGGGAATTTCCAGTTTCCTAGCAATTCCAGCGTTGGTAAGTTTGCCACGAAAAGCATAAATACCTTTATTAAACCATTTGTAGTTCATAATCATATTATTTACGCCTGCATTTTCTGCCGTTTTGAGCAAAAGCGGTGTAAAAATATTGCTTAGTGCCATACTAGACGTATGCGCTACTCGTGAGGCAATATTTGGCACGCAATAATGAATAACATCATATTTTTTGAAAGTAGGATTATGATGACTACGGATTTCTGACGTTTCAAAACAGCCGCCTTGATCCATACTTACATCAATAATTACAGAATTGGGCTTCATACGTGCCACCATTTCCTCCGTAACCACACACGGACTTATGCCATCTTCTGCACGCATTGCGCCAATAACAACGTCTGCACGTGCAATAGCCTCACTAAGCGTTACAGTATCAAGCGTTGAGGTAAAAACTTGTTGCCCAATGGCATAGCGTACTCTACGCAGTTTGTAGATATTATTATCAAAAATTTTGACTTCCGCACCTAGTCCAAAAGCCGTTCTGGCGGCATATTCAGCCACTGTTCCTGCACCCAAAATCACCACACGTGTAGGTGGCACGCCTGTAATACCTCCCAAAATCACCCCACGACCATTATTCATAGTATTTAGATATTCACCTGCAATCAGCATTACTGTACTTCCTGCAATCTCGCTCATAGCTCTGATAACGGGCATTCCGCCTGCTTTGTCTTCCATATATTCGTAAGCAATGCAAGTAAGGCGTTTTTTATTGACTTGTAAAATAAATTCTTTGGTAAGTTTTGCCATTGGCAAGGCAGAAATAAGGGTTTTTCCTTGCTTTATCATGCCAAGTTCTTCTTCTGTTGGAGGCTCAACTTTGAGGACAATATCCGCTCCATAAACTTTTGTGCGTTCATACGAAATTTCCGCACCTGCTTCACTATATTCTTTATCAAAAAAATTAGAAACATCACCTGCACCAGTTTCCACAATAACTTCGTGTCCGTTGGCAACAAGCACCGCTACCCCATCAGGAGTGAGAGCAACACGGTTTTCAAAGGCAACAGTTTCTTTTGGAATGCCAATACTAAGCGTTATATTGTCTTTTTGTATCATTGCTAATTGCTCTTGTGGGTACAAAAGTTGTTCTTTTGCTAATGATTCAAAGGCACTAGGGGTGATTTGTTTGCTCATTCTATTTGAAATTTATTAATTTTTCACTTTTCGTAATTCGTAATTTGTCATTCGTAATTGACTACAATTTCTCTTTTATCTTCACTAATGATGTTTATAGTGATATTTAGGCTATTTTCTGGTATAAGTTCTTGCACACGAGAAGCCCATTCTACCAAACAAATACTTTCATTTGCTTTTTGAGGATAAAAATAATCTTCATATCCAATGTCGTAGGCTTCATTGATGTCTTTCAAACGGTAAAAATCAAAATGAAAAATTTTATTTATTAGATTATCTTTTTGATTTATATTTTGTTGATTATTTATTATATCATATTGATTTACAATAGAATAAGTAGGGCTTTGCACGTTTGCAGTAACGCCTAATTGCTTACAAATTTCTTTGATAAGTGTTGTTTTTCCTGCGCCCATCTGTCCTTCAAAAGTCCAAATATTAGCCAATATACTATTTTCTTTTTGAATTTGTTGTTGAAACTGAATAATTTTTTGTGCTATTTCTGGGAGTTGCGTGAGTGTGTAATGAATGGTCATTT
>JAYVHJ010000261.1:0-3141 GCA_043771315.1 Raineyaceae bacterium | reverse complement strand
ATTCTGTATTTACTGCTAAATATTTTTTGATTTCATCATCAACTTTGCCTACTTTTTTTTCATAATGTTTTAGTTCATTTTGTATGTCTTTTATCTCCTTTTTAGAAGCCTTAATTTGAGTTTGGTGTTCGTGTTTGAGTATTTTGCAAAGTGATTTTAAAAGCATCAAAACAACATTATCAAAAATTGTATGCCCTTGAATAAATAAATAAGCATTATCTTTATTCAAACCTTTTTTTTCTAGTTTTTTTCCAAAAGCCTTAATTTTAGGAATATAAGCTGGATATTTTGCTTGAAAGCCTGCTAATGTTGTGTTTACGTTCAATTCAACATCTTTAAATATAGCTGAAAGATTGTTTATTTGTGGTGATTGTAAGATTTTTATTTTGCCACAAAAATCTGTTAAACTAAAATATTCTTCTTCTCCTTTGCTATAAAGATACAAATTCCATAAAAAAAGTTCATAAATAATATTAGAATAATTTTGCATAAAGTCTTCAAAATCAATTTTTCTGTCATCATTTAGTGTAGTGTTTCTGCAAACTGTATGCAAACTTTTTGAGAAACATTTTAGGTTTTCAATAGAATAAGTATAAGTTTGAAACACATATTTATCTTCATTTATTCTTTTGGCTGTTTTTATTTTATAAGCCATATTTTCTTGTATATTTTTTGTATCATACAACTCATAAAGCAAATAATCATAATCACTATCCACACAACATAGCAAATTATCTCCTAATGCGCCTGTTACGAGGTCAGTAGGATTATTTGCCATATCATCAGAAGTATTACAGTATTCTAAAACTTTCATTTTCCCTCTTTCTAATGTGTTTTCGTGAGAAGGTAATTGTATGTCAAATATCCTGTTTTTGGTTGCATATTTATCAAAAATATTGCCCCAAAATGCAATATCTTCTTCACTTTCAACATAAACAGTTATTTTTGTAGGCTTTAATACTGATTGTAACTTGTTGTATGCACCCAAATAATCAGAATTTAAGTTATCTTTTAAGTCAGACATTTACTACAATTTAGATTTTGGAACAATCAAATCACTCACATTAAACACCTTATCCAACCAACCATTCATAATCATAGCAGGAGAATGTGTAGCCATTATTATCTGCACGTTTGGATTAAGTTGTCGTATAAAGCCAATGAGTTGTTTTTGCCAATCAATATGCAAAGAAATTTCAGGTTCGTCTAAAAATAAAATAGACTGTTTATTGTCTTGAATAAGCGTTTTTAGTAGAATAATGAGTAGTTGTTTTTCACCAGAAGAAAGTTGATAAGCTGTTATTTCTGTGTCATCAACCAAAAACGAAATTTCATTTTTTTCTCTATTGATTTTCTTATTTGTTTCTGCAAAACACGTATCTATTATACCAAGAAAGTCATTTTGGGGCTTTCTTATTTTAGTAATTTCTTTTTTAATATTTTTACTTGTTTCAGTAATAATATCTTTTCTTTTAGCTATGTTGAGTTGGTAGCTTATATAATCTTTTTGGAGTTTATAAATTTCAAAATCTAAATCAGTTTGTATGTTGTTATCAAGTTTTTGTATCTCTTCTGCTTGATTTAACTCTGTGTCAAAAGTGCTTATAGCATTTATGTTAATATTTTGAGATATTTCATTCATTCCAATATCATTAGGCATCAAAGCAATTTTAAATTTTACATCTCCATACTTTTTCAAACCCATTTCAATGGTTTCTGTAAAATGTTTATCCACTTGAATATACTTTGGAATGTCATCTTTATCCACTATTACAAAATGTAAAAGAGCTTTTTTACCATTATTAAAACTAATATTGATGCTTTCAATTGTATCAGTAGCAATTATTTGCTGTGGTCGTATCAATAAATCATAAATAGCATCTAATATTGTACTCTTTCCACTTCCGTTTCCGCCAGACAATATATTTACATCTTTGTTCAAATTCCATTCAATATCAAATTTGTTCCAAAGTCCTTTTATTTCTACTTTCTCTATGTATTTAATTTCTTTTGTCATCTTATTTTGTGTTAATTATGGGACAAATGTAGCTATTTTAAAGAAAAAACCTACAATTTCTTGTAGGTTTTTCTGCTGCGTATTTGTAAAAATGTAAACAACTACAAAAAATTGTATTTTATTCACAATTAAAAAAATTATTTCCCTAAATGTTTCAAGTTAATGATTTCTTGTTCTGTCAAAAAGCGGTATTCCCCACGAGGAAGGTCTTTTTTGGTTAGTCCTGCATAAACAGTACGGTCAAGTTTTACGACTTCATAACCCAAATGCTCAAAAATCCTTCTTACAATGCGGTTTCTGCCCAAATGTATCTCTAAACCAACAATATCAGGCATCAAAAGTGCCACTTTATCCACAGGTGCAAGTCCATCTTCTAGCGTTACGCCTACTGCAATAGCGTTCAAATCATCTTCATTGATAGCTTTATCCAAAAGTGCTTGATACACTTTTTTGATATTGTTAGAAGGGTGTGCCAATGAATCCGCCAATTCTCCATCATTTGTAAAAAGTAGCAAACCTGTTGTATTGCGGTCTAAACGCCCAACTGGGTAGATGCGTTGCGGACAGGCTTTTTCTATAAGACTCATTACGGTACGGCGTTCTTCTGGGTCGTCTGTTGTGGTGATATAGTTTTTAGGTTTGTTTAGCAAAACATACACCAGTTTCTCTCTACGCAATTTTTTGCCATCAAATTCTACTACATCACTCGCTTTAACTTTGTAGCCCATTTCCTTCAAAATCTCGCCATTCACAGAAATACGTCCAGCCTCAATAAGCATATCCGCTTCCCTACGTGAGCATACGCCCGCATTGGCAATATAGCGGTTTAGGCGCACATCAACACTCGTATTATTGTTGTCGTGTTCGTTGTCATTTTTAGAGATTTTAGTAAGAGGCTTTTTGGCAAAAACACCAAATTTCTCTTCTCTAAGTCTTTCAGCAGATTTATCTTCCTCAGATTTTTTTGCATAAACCTTTTTCTCATAAGGTTTATTCTCAAAAGATTTCTCTCCAAATGCCTTTTTTTCGTAAGGTTTTTTCTCAAAAGATTTCTCACCAAATGTCTTTTTTTCGTAAGGTTTTTTCTCAAAAGATTTTTCTCCAAACGTCTTTTTTTCGTAAGG
>JAYVHJ010000260.1:0-6360 GCA_043771315.1 Raineyaceae bacterium | reverse complement strand
AACGTATATAAATTGAATTTATCATATCAAAATCTTACATCTTTACCTAAACAGATAGGAGAATTAAAAAATTTGCAATTTTTTAATTGTAGTTCTAATTTACTTACCTCTTTGCCAAAAGAAATAGGGGAATTGAAAAATTTACAAATTTTTTATTGTGATGGGAATCAGCTTACATCTTTACCAAAAGAAATAGGAGAAATGGAAAATTTAAGCTATTTGAATTTCTCAAGTAATCAACTCACTTCGTTACCCAAAGAAATAGAAAAACTGAAAAATTTGCAAGAATTTTTCAGTCACGACAACCAACTTACATCTTTACCCACACAAATAGGAGAATTAGAAAACTTGAAGGTATTTGGTTGTGATGTTAATAAACTTACTTTTTTACCCAAAGAAATGGGAAAGCTAAGAAGTTTACAAACACTTACTTGTAATAGTAATTCTCTTGCTTTTTTACCTCAAGAAATAGGAGGATTGAAAAATTTGCAAATTTTTTGGTGTACTAATAATAAACTTGCTTTTTTGCCCAAAGAAATAGGAAAACTGAAAAATTTACAATGGCTTTATTGTGGTTATAATCAACTTACTTCATTGCCTAATGAAATTGGGGATTTGAAAGATTTGAGAGGACTTTATTGCATGAACAATCAACTTATATCTTTACCCAAAGAAATAGGGCAACTGAAAAATTTACAAGAATTTCGTATTGATTCTAATCAACTCACTTTTTTACCTAAAGAAATAGGAGAATTGAAAAATTTGAAGACCTTTGATTGTAGTGAAAATAAGCTCATCTCTTTACCCAAAGAAATAAGAGAATTAACTTATTTGCAAATTTTCGTATGTAGCAAAAATCAACTTGCTTTTTTACCTAAAGAGATAGGGGAACTGAAAAATTTGCGGGCTCTATATTTGATGGGCAATCAGCTCACATCTTTGCCCAAAAAAATAGGAGAACTGAAAAAGCTAATCATATTAGATTTGTTTGGTAATCCTATTCCTGAAGCTGAAAAAGAAAATATTAATAAAACTATTGCCAAAAGGCGTAATTAGCTTTTAAAAACCCCATCAAAAACTAATAAAAACAATCCATAAAACCATTTTAAAACATTATGTTAGATATTTATAGCTCGTCTGCGGGGTCGGGCAAAACCTACACACTCACTCGTGAATACCTACAACTTGCCCTCAATAATTCTCCCCAAACTGGTGCATTTGATAGTAATTATTTTAAAAGTATTTTGGCAATTACGTTTACCAATGATGCCGCAAATGAAATGAAAAGCCGCATTACGACAATGTTGCGCTACTTTTATGAGCAAAATTCTAGCGGTGATTTTATGCTCAAACAAATACAAGAAAATATAAATATAAGAAATAAAACAAAAGCAGAAAATAACAAGGAAAATTTACCAAAAGAAATAGACCAAATAGAGCTTAGAAGACGTGCCAAAGACGTTTTTATGAAAATTATCTATGATTATTCTGATTTTTCTGTGAGTACCATTGATACATTTGCTAATAAAGTCGTGGCTGCCTTCACGCAGGAGCTAAATATGCCTTTTAATTATGCTACAGAGGTTTCTACTGATGAAGTGCTGCACGTAGTGGCGGATAATATTTTGAGCAAAGTAGGTGAAACAGAAAATCATAATACAGATTTAACGGGTTTTATGGTAGAATATGCCCTTTTTTTGGCAAAAGAAGGCAAAAGTTTTAAAAGAATTTCTAATAATTTGGCTGAATTTGGAAATGCAATTTTGTCTGAAAATGCCACAGAAGCCGTAAAAAAACTTTCTGCGTTTACGCTCAAAGATTTTATTTTTATCAAAGAACAAATAAAAAAAGAACTTGGAATTGTAGAAAAACTGCTCCACGACTGCGCAAGCAACGTAAAAACTGCCATAGAAAACGAAAAACTAACTGTTGAGCATTTTAAGTACAAAACAAGCGGAAGTATTTATGTTTATTTCTTTAAAATTATTAAGAAAAAATTTGCAGAATTTATTGCCGACAAACACACACGCCCCAATACATTGCGTAAAGAAGGCTGGATAGGCGAGTTAAACGCAGAATTAACGCAAAAAATGGAAAGTATCAGAAAAATTGTTGAAGAGAATTTTGACACAATGGAAACTACTAGAAAAGCAGGTCAGGAAAATTATGTTTTATACAAAAATATTGAACAACAATTTTTTAATACCTCGCTAATCAACGAGTTACAAGAAGGACTGACACAATACCAAGATGACACCAACATCAACCTTATCAGCAACAATAACAAACGTATTGCCACTATTGTCCAAAATGAGCCTGTGCCGTTTATTTACGAAAGAATTGGAGAAAAATATCATCATTTGCTTGTTGATGAGTTCCAAGATACGTCTGTTTTGCAATGGGAAAATTTGCTTCCACTCATAGAAAATAGCCTTGCACAAGAAAATTTTAATATGCTTGTGGGAGATGTAAAACAGTCTATTTACCGTTGGAGAGGCGGAAAAATGCAACAAATGCTTTATCTCTATAAAAAAGATTTGGATAAATTATTACCAAAAAAAGAGGAAGACCAGCAAGATGCTATGGAAATACTTGAAGAAAATTCATTTTTGGAAGATAGATACAACAATATCAAAGGGCATATTCAAGCTAAAAATTTGATTACTAATTTTCGTAGTACAAAGGAAATAGTAGCGTTTAATAATGATTTTTTTACGATATTAAGAGAAAACTTAGCCGTAGATAAAACTTCACCAGATAAATACTTAATAAATAGCATTTATGATGAGGATTTTCAACAAGAAGCCTCGCCCAATATCAAGGCAAAAGGAGAGGTGCGTATTGTTTTTAAAAATGCTAAAAGTGATGAAGAAACGACAGACACAAAAGACAGTGATTTTTTTAATAATGGAGTTTTTACAGAAATAGACGGAATCATAATCAATTCGCTCAAAAAAGGCTTTTCTTACAAAGATATTGCTATTATTTGTAAGAAAAATGATAATGCTTGTTTGGTTGCGACACATCTCAAAAGCAAAAATATTCCTATTGTATCAAAAGAATCTTTGCTGATTGCGTCTAATGAGGTGGTTTGTATGCTTATATCATTTATGAAAGTGCTTGCAAAACCTGATTTTAGTATTGCAAAGGCAGAAGCGTTGTATCTTTTTCACAAGGAAATAAAGCACGAAATTCCTGATACGAAAATCAATGAGGAAATTAGAAACGTGATTTATGACCACAAAAATAGCCTTTCACACTTTTTTGATTATGTCAAAAAAAATGGTTTTCATATTAAATATGATGTTATTTTGTCGCTTAGTTTGTACGAAATAGTGGAAGAATTGTTGGTTGCTTTGAAGGTTTATAAAAATATTTCCAAAGGGCAAGAGTATGTTTTTCGTTTTTTGGATTATGTGCTTGAATTCAGCCAAAAAAGCAATGATTTATCAGAATTTTTGGAAGATTGGGACACCAAACGTAAGAAAATCAGCATACAAACGCCCAAAGATATTGATGCCGTAACGCTGATTACTATTCACAAATCTAAGGGTTTGGAGTTTCCTGTCGTGATTGTGCCTTTTGCTAATTGGCAATTTGGCATAAAAAGTGGCTCTACTTTTTGGGTGAAATTACCAAAAGAAACACTTCCAACTGACGAGAATAACCATAGTATTTGCAATATTTTGTATCCAACAAGCAAGGAAAAAAATGGTGATTTGACAAAATTACAGCTTGAAACAGAAAAAAGTGAGGTTACTTTAGAGATTGTAAACCAACTTTACGTGGCTTTTACTCGTGCCGTTTATGATTTGCATATCATCACCAAAGCATCTAAAAGCACAACTACAATAGCAAGTTGGTTGAAGTATTTTATTACGCAAAAAACTGGTTATACAGGTGATTTTGACAATTTTACTTGTCCTTTTCCAGAAAAAGTAAGCAATGAAATTGTCCAAATTACTCACGAACACAAGGAAAAAACTTTATCAAATTTTGAGTTAAAAAACGTGGCTTCCAGCAATAAATATAAAAAGTTGCATTTGAAAACAGCCCCCTAACCCCCAAAGGGGGCTTTAATACACTTACGTTATAAACGTATTTGTATTTCTCCCCTTCGGGGCTGAGGGCTTTACTTTCTATAATAATCCAAAGCTTCAATAATCATATTTTCAGTAATAATATTGCCAAAACTTGCCTTACCAATATCCTCTAAAAGCACACAATTAATGTTTTTAGAGGTGTTTTTTTTGTCTTGTGCCATATTTTCCAAAATAATTGGATAAGTATCAGTGTTGAGTTTTATTTTTGCATAGTTTTTTTTGAGAAAAACGGCTATTTTCTCAAAATCTTCTTTGCTAATTTTGCCTAATTTCCAAGAAATATAGCTTTCCATAAGCATTCCTGCTGCTACCGCTTCTCCGTGAAGTAGCCACTTTTTCTCTGGGTTTGTCATAAAAAAATAGCTTTCTATGGCGTGTCCAATAGTATGACCAAAATTGAGTATTTGTCTTATTCCTTGATCTTTAAAATCTTCTAAAACAATGTTTTTCTTGATATTGACAGAATGAGAGATGATTTTTTGGAAATATTGTGCTTGACTTTTTGGGGAAATCTCGTTGATATTTTGCTTAGAAATTTCTTCAAACATCATTTTATCTGCAATCAAACAATGTTTAATTATCTCTGCAAAACCTGAATGAATTTGTTTTTGTGGAAGTGTTTTTAAAAATTCCACCTCAATAAAAACTGCTTTTGGCTCACAAAAAACGCCTATTTGATTTTTGAAATTACCAAAATCAATGCCTAATTTTCCGCCTACGCTAGCATCTACCTGCGCCAAAAGTGTTGTAGGGATTTGGATAAAATCAATACCCCGTTTGTAGGTAGCAGCGCAAAAGCCGCCCATATCACCCAAAACACCGCCTCCCAAGTTGATTAGAAGTGCTTTTCTATCCAAATTAAGGTCAGTAAATTGTCGCCAAATTTTTTCACAAGTTTTGAGTGTTTTATTTTTCTCACCGCTTTTAATCTCAATAATAGGAAACGAAGGAGTTTGAGTATCTTTTGATGAATATTCTGACAAATATTTTAGCAAAATAGGCAAACAATGTTTTTTAGTATTTTCATCAACTAAAATAACCGTTTGTGTGTATTTATGTGTAAAAAATTGCTCATTGAACCACGTAGCAAAGTTTTCTAATGAGAAAAATAACATTTTGAAGTGTGAGATGTGAGGTGTGAAATGTGAATTATAGTTTTTCAAAAGTAAAGCCTAATTCGTGGAAATGTGCCAAGTACTTTGGTAAGACAAAATAAAGGTTTTTCTTAGCTTTCTCGCTGTCGTGAAATACAATAATAGAGCCATTTTCTGTACTTTCTATTGATTTTTTTAGGCATTTTTCAGACTTCAAACGGGCATCATAGTCGTGAGAGAGTACGCTCCAAAGGATAATATCATAGTTTTTGTGCAAAATTTCGTATTGTTTTGGCGTAAGACGACCATAAGGAGGACGAAATAAATTATTAGAAATGTCGTACTTTTGAAGGACTTCTGCACACGTGATAATATTGTCAGAATAAGTGTTTTCAGCATATTTCCAACCATTGAGATGGTTATGTGTATGATTAGCAACTGTATGATTAGCCGCCAAAATTTTCTCAAAAACACTAGGATTTTTAATGATATTCTCACCCACACAAAAAAAAGTAGCCTTTGCGTTGTACTTTGCAAGTTCTTCTAAAACCCACTCTGTAACGACTGGAATAGGTCCATCATCAAAAGTAAGGTAAATTTTCTTCTCCACAATGTCTTTCTGCCAAGTAACACTCGTAAATATTTTTTGTAGAAAAATAGGCGTTTTGAAGAAATACATTTTTTGAGGTGTGATAGATGTAATGTGTGGTATTATTTGCTAATTATTTGCCACAAAAGTAACAAAAATCAACAAAACAAAAAACGAATGTTTTATAAAAATATTTCGTTTGATTATGCTGGTTTTTTACATTTTTTGGCAAATCTGTTAAAACCATACTTAAATTGTTGCCTTTTTCACACTACGAGCCAAGAAAATAGCCATAATAGTCATAAAAACAGATAAATAACCCAATAAAACAAATCCTAAAATTTCTTTGGTTTGTGGATTTTGTGTTATCATCATTCCTCCAATAACAGATGCCGTAGCCGTTCCTAATTGGTTGATAGAGGACTGCAAACTCATAAAAGTTCCTCTAAATTTCGGTTCTACCAGTCCAGAAATCATTGTTTGTGCAGGTATCATTCTGCCACCAGAAAAAATAAAAAATAAAGCAGAAAACACCAAAACTATGCCTATATGTATTTTAGGCATATTCGTAAGC
>JAYVHJ010000259.1:0-21261 GCA_043771315.1 Raineyaceae bacterium | reverse complement strand
ATAAATTAGCTAATTTATTATATTTTATTCCTTCCATAATTGCAAAAATACTACTTTTTTGCTAAATTGTTAGACTATTCCAACTTTCGCAGGAAGTCTTATGAATAGTTTTAGTCAAAATGCCCCATCAAATCATTTTTTGGATTGCTGTATGGATAGTGCCTTGGTAGTTGGCAATAGTGAAAAAGCCGAGAGCCTATATAAAAAATTTCCGAAATTTGAAACCGTTTCACGAAAAGTAATGGAAAAAGTATTTGCAGAGCAACAAGAAATTATGTCTTCCTACACTACAGACACAGCTGAACAGCGTTATTTGAAATTATTAAAATCAAGACCTGATTTGTTTCAAAAAATTCCCCAATACCAAATCGCAAGTTACGTTGGTGTAAAACCAGAATCGTTAAGCAGAATAAGAAAAAGACTACTTAGAAAGTAACTTTACACTTCTATCGCAACATTTCCACTTTTATGTCCTTTCTCAACATAAGCGTGTGCTTCAGCAATTTGTTCCAATGAATAAGTTCTATCAATTACAGACTTCAATTTATCGGCTTCAATAAGTTCCTTTAGAAATAAAATGTCTGCCGCTTTATGGCTAATTACACCTGTCATCACCTTTTTGTTGCTTGTCACAGAAATCCACAAACCTTGAAGCATTTCCGACATGCCAGCGGCACTAAGAATCATTAATCCATTTTTATTTAATGACTTTAGACTTCGTGAAACAGATATTGTTTTCACAGCATCAAAAATCACATCATAAGTTTCGCAATTTTGAGTAAAGTCTTCCTTTGTGTAATCAATTACCTTGTCCGCTCCGATAGATTTTACTAAAGCAATATTTGCAGAGCTACAAACACCCGTAACATTAGCTCCGAATGACTTTGCCAATTGAACGGCAGCACTTCCAACTGCACCAGAGGCACCTACTACAAGCACTTTTTGCCCTAGTTTTATCTTTGCCTTTTTTATAAAATGTAATGCTGTAACTCCACCAAAAGGTATGACAGCTGCTTCCTTGTGAGAAATATTAGTAGGTTTTAATGCTACTGACCCATTTTCAGGTAGACATTTGTATTCCGCATAGGCACCAAAGCTCATATCTGTATGACCAAAGACAAAGTCACCAACCTTGAAATGTGTTACATCTTCACCTACACTTTCAACTTCACCTGAAAACACAGTTCCCAGAATACTAATTTTGGGTTTTATTAAACCGAAAATAAATCTTACTGCAAAAGGGTCAGCTTTGCGTAATCGCCAATCGCCTGAATTGACAGCTGTAGCTTTAATTCTTAGCAAAATCTCATTATTTTTTGGTGTTGGTTTTTCTACCTGTTTGACTTGGAGAACCTCTGGTGGACCATATTGTGTGTAAACTGCCGCTTTCATTTTTTTACTTTTATTAATTATTTCAAAGGACAAAAGTAGGTGATACATTTTCTAATTTCGTTGACTTTGGTTAAGAAATAAATTACCTTTGATTTGGATAGTAAAAATAGTTTTATTAGGTTTATGGCAAAAGTACGCAGTTACATATATACAAACGTTGCCTGCCACTTTGGGAGGCTCTAAACTCATAAGAAATTTCAAAAAATGAAAACATATTTCGTTGACTCTTTTACAAGTGAAATGTTTAAAGGAAACCCAGCAGCAGTTTGTCTCCCCAACACAGAGTTAGAAGTTGAAAAAATGCAAAAAATTGCAACCGAAATTGGCTTTTCTGAAACTGCATTTATTAGACAAATCAAAGAAAACATTTATAGTATAAGATTTTTTACACCAAAGGTTGAAATTCCATTGTGTGGACACGCCACATTAGCTTCATCAAAAATTGTTTTTGACACGACTTCATTTGAAAATATAAAATTCATTAACTGTAACAATGTTGAGCTATTGATTGAAAAAGTAGAAAATAAAATCAAAATGCAATTTCCTGTTTATGACACGGAAGAAATTGAAATTCCAAAAAGTATGTTGGACGCACTTGGAATTTCTGAAATTGTAAATAAAAGATACAGTCCAATAAATAAAATTATTTTAATTGAAATTCAAAGTGCACTTGTGTTGGCAAATCTGCAACCCAATTTTACGGAATTAGTAAATTCATACACAGGAATAAATGGTGTATTAGTAACAGCCATTTCCGCCAGTGAAAATTTTGATTTTCATTACAGGTATTTTTGGCCTTGGGCAGGAACTAATGAAGACCCTGTAACAGGTAGTATTCAAACTTTCTTGACAAAATATTGGGCATTAAAATTGAACAAAACAAAATTGAATGCTTATCAATCTTCATTAAGAACAGGAACTATGAGTACAGAATTTTTACAAGACAAAGTTTGTATTTTAGGAGAAGCAGTTACAGTTTTAGAAGGACAATTTATTTTATAACTATGATGATTGACACCTTAAAAATATTATTAAATAGAGATTTAAAACGGTTGATAACTGAAATTCAACAATACAAAATTGAAGCTGATATTTGGAAAGTTAAAGGACTTATAAATAATTCAGCGGGTAATCTTTGTTTGCATTTGGTGGGTAATTTAAACACCTACATTGGTAAAGAATTAGGTAAGACAGAATATATAAGAAATAGGGAATTGGAATTTTCTTTAAAAGATGTTCCAAGACAAGAACTAATTCAAAAGATTGAAAATACAATTGAAATCATTAATGAAACATTAGACAATTTTGATGGAAATCTTTTGGAAGCCGAATACCCAATTTTAGTGTTTGACCATAAAACTTCAACAGAATATTTATTAGTACATTTGACCACTCACTTAACGTATCATTTAGGACAAATAAATTATCATAGACGACTGATTGAAAACGGCGAGAAATAAAACAGCACACAACAAAGGTTTGCCGTAAGGCTAGCAGACGTAATAAGTTGATAGACTTAAAAGAACAAAAAGCCACTACCTAATGTAGTGGCTTTTCTTATTCCTTTTTAGCTAGTTTCTTTAATAAATTACATTTAATTTGAATAATAAAAATTATTTAATTATATTTGTTGTGAAGGTACGTAGTTGCGTATATACAAACGTTGGTGGTTATTTTATAGACAGCCAACAAGATAACAGAAAATGGAAACAATTTTAGTAATAAATGGTGAAGCATATTGGCAAGATTTTTTGCCAGAATACAAAGTTGAACAGAAAAAAATTCAGTCAACAGAATGGTTGCTTAAAGACAATCAACTTTTTGCCATTGACCAAAATGGAGTTTGTAAACCTGATAAAATTCTATGGAGAGTTGGTGCAATAAGACCAAATATAAAACATAAAACAGCACTTGATATTATTCAGTTTTCGGGTATTCATTGTGTAAACTCCACAAAAGTATTAATCAAAGGTTTTGATAGGCTAACAATGTTGAACGTATTAAAAGAATGCAATCTTCCAGTAATACCTTTTAATGTAGCAACAACTTCTACACACCTGAAAAACATTGAAATTCAATTTCCATTTCCATTTGTAATTAAAGCAGGAAATTATCACCGAGGTTTTGGTAAAGTACTTATTGATAACGAAGAAAAATGGCAAGATATTAAAGATTTGCTTTTTATTTCAGAAGATTATATTACAATAGAACCCTTTATAAATTATGACAAAGACATACGATATTTAGCAGTTGGCGGCAAAATATGGGCAATGGCAAGAAAAGGAAAGTATTGGAAAGCAAATGTTCAGACAACAGATTTTACACTCATTGACAAAGAAGAAATTTTAATAGAACAGACAAAAAAATTACAAGCTTATTTACAAGCAGATATTATTGCAATAGACATTTTAGAAGAAAAAAACGGGAACAGATATTTTGTTGAATACAACGACATACCAGGGCTTTCGGGTTTTCCAGAAGAAGTGAAAATTGAACTTGCAAAATGTCTGACAAACAAAAAAGCCACTACATAATGTAGTGGCTTTTTGTTAGAAATTTTTACTTCAGCTTTTCTTGTTCTTTTTCAGCTCTTTTCTTTTTGGTTTTCACGTAATAATCCATTGTTGTTTGGATTTTTTTGTGTCCAAGCATCCCAGAGGCAACATCCAGAGGTATCTCACTATCTACCCACTCGGTAGCAGCTAATTTTCTTCCTATCTTACTTGTGACATGCACGCTTATACCATAGAAAGGGTAAATCACCTGCAAATACTTATTGTATTTCTCAAGTGTCAACAAGGGCAATTTACCTTCGTATCTCTCCCAAATTTCCTGCGCTATGGGTAAAAAGCGAAAATCCTGCACGAGGGGTTTATCTTTTGTAGACTTTTTCCTTATGATGGTGATTCTTTTGTCTCCATTCATTCCAAGATAGATGTCACTTTCTTTTAGTCTTTTCACGTCGCAATAATCAAGAGATGTATAGCATTGAAAAGTGAAAACATCAACAATCTTACGCCAAGCTGCATCTGGAATATCTTTGTGATAGATTTCTAGTATGTCCTCCATTTCCACGTATATAATTTCCTTTTTGGTTACTTTTTCTTTTTCCACATCAGAAATTTCATTTTTTTCTGAGTAACCATTCATTTTAGCCCACTTTACCACTTGTTGAAAAGCCTCCATTCCCTTATTGATGTGAGAGTTACCTGAGTTTTTTTGCGTTCTCAACCAAACAGAAAAACGCCCAATGATAGCAGGCGTTATTTCTTCACAATAGCAATTATCAATTTTTTCACTTTCCAGAAAAAGTTTTATATTGTTTTTTCTGATATTGTAATTTTTGATAGTGCCTGATGCGTGTTGGTGGCGTGCGTGCAGGTAGGTAAAACACGGCTCAACAAGTTCTAAGAATGTTTTTTTTGTTTTCTTAGGCTGATAGGTGTCTTCTATCACACGCTGTGGGCTGATTACTGGAACGCTGGAATTTTCCTGCAAGGCGTTGTAGGTTTTATTGAGTGCCGTTTCAATATTTTTCAACGCCTTGTTGTGTTCCTCCACTAATTCTTTTCGCCCCTTGTCCTTGGTGACTATTTTTTGGATTTTTGCGTCCCACTCCGTGACGAGTGTTACAATGCCTGTGCTGTAAGGATTGGCACGCACACCACCAACGGTTACTCTAGTCTGAATGGTGGCGGATTTGGCGTTTTGATTTTTTCTGATGTAGAAAAGAATTCGCATCTTATCTTTTTTTTGGGCTTGTAGAAGCCTGTGGGAGGGTTTTCAAAATAATAGTTATTATTGAACATAGCAATATTGCTACATCAATAATAAGCATTATTATTATACTATTATCATATTATAGTATGATAATTGATAATTCGGAAACAGTTGGAAAGAAAATACTTACTGTTTCCGAATATGTAACGTGTGTATCCTTTTTTTAGCTAAGGTAGGTAACAAAAAAAACGTTATAATCGGGTTGTAAACGATTATAACGTATCAGATAAGCTTATTAAATTGTTTTTTGTGACCGCGTCAGGAGTCAAACCTGAAACCTCTAGAGCCGTAATCTAGTGCTCTATTCAATTGAGCTACGTGGCCTTGTTTTGTTATTATTGAGATGCAAAGGTACGACTATTTTTCGTGTTTCCAAATATATTTTGAATTATTTTCAAAAATAATTCAAAATATATTTTTAGTACATCATATTAAAGTCCTATTCCTAGTCTTATACCACTTGTTTGAAATTTTCCATCAAGAAAACTCACAAAATAATCAACACGTCCCAACATTTTGATATTCTCTAATCCAAAACCAAACTCCAAATAGTTACCATTTGTGCCAGAAGTAAGATAATTAGCCGTAATAACTTCTTGTAATTTAAGTTTTCTAAGCCCAGCAATACGCCCAAAAATTGCACCGTTGAAATGATGATTATAAAGTATGCCAGCATAAGGTTTTGTGGTGCTAAAATCATAGTAATTAAGCATTTGATAACCTGCAAAACTTCCACTCCAATTAGTTTGATTGCCATTAAAATGCTGATAATCAAGAAATGTTATACTATCTTTACTAAGCATTGCACCACCAAAAATCTTATAATTACTTGTTCCTAAAAGTCTTATCTTAAATTTGCCATCAATATCTACTTGCACTCTGTCATAACTGATACCTGCGCCAAGTGTAGGCAAGGCACGTGTATAGGCAATTTGCAAAGTAGGGTATTTAGAATCCTCATTTATCTTTGCATTAGGACGTGTGCTATACTTTTGCGCAAAAGTAAATTTAGTTGTAATATTGAATTTCAAAGCCTTATTAGCCACAAAATCAGTCGTTTTTCCTGCTTTATCCAACTCAAAATTAGTAGGCGTATTGGTAGTATATTCTCTGTCTTTAATATTGAAAATTTTAAAGTTACTGTGATTGGTCATTGGGCTACGGTTGGCATACACCAAACCAGCCGACAAAAATATACCGTTAGTTAGCTCACTCTGATAAGTTAGTCTAGCATAGTCACTAAGGTAGTATTTAATAAAATTTTGTTCAGAAAAAAGTGTGTAAGAACTATTCACAATTACATCAATAGGTTCTGTATTATTGATTTGTTCTACAAAACGTCCACCATCTAAGCTAAGTTTTGTTTGTTTTTTAGGGTTGAGTTGTGCTTGTAAGACAAGTTTGCTTTTCCAAGTCAAATCTGCAAAACCATAGCGTATAGTTGGCTGAATATTAAAGCCTGTACGGTTTTTATAGCGTTTTTGGTAACCAGTTGTAAGATTTAGTACCCCACCTTCTACTGTATTGAATTGCAAAGCAGTAAGCAAACCACCAATATACCAACTTTCGCTTTTGTGTGTATTACGCCACGAATAGCCCAAAATCAAGAAATTGATAGGTTTTAGTTTATTATTTATTCTATCCATAGAATCTTTATAAACTTTTGTTTCTTTGATGACTTGGACACTATCTTTTTTGAAATAACCTACCGTTTCTTTTCCTGTAAGTGGCACAGGGCGTATTCCATTCCAATAAGTGGTATCTTTTTTATTTGCTTCTTCATTAATAGAAAAAATCTCATTTGTAAAATCTTTCTTTTCAATGGTGGAATTCATATTATATTTTGAATAAATCCCAATAAAATAACCATCTCCGTTGATACCAAACGCCTCAAATTCAAAATCAAAACGCTGCGAAAATATCACCCAAGGAGCATTTTTGGCATCAGAAGAAGGAATAAAAGATTGTTTGATAATGGCTTTTTCTATGAATTGCACTTGATTATCTTTTGTAACATACAAATCAGTAGCATAAATACGCCAGCTATCTTCCACAATAAATATATGTCCAGCAAAAACAGGGTCAGTATTACGGATAGGCATTACTTTTATCTTGTTGATAGTCAAGCCTTTTTCCTGATAAAAACCTTCCATTTTGTAGGTATAATAGTTGAAAGCGTTGTCTGCAATGGGAGAAACCATTCCACGCTCTGCAAAACCATCATTTTCAGTTAGATTTTCATAAAAATTAACCTGCAAGCCTGTCGCTTGATTAAAGCTAAAACCTTGATTATTGCCCGCTACCTTAGAAGAAATCATTTTTTCTTTGATTTTATTGGGCGGAATAGCACTTATCTCTGAAATAGATTCTGAAAGATACACAATGCCTGTATCTATACGTACAGTCATTCCCATAATGGTTTTGGGTGCTTTTCCAATATGATTTAAGCCTTTTAAATACACTTCACAGGTATATTTTTCTACTTCACGCAGGTATTTTTTGCGGTTTTTTTGAGCATTTTTAATAATTTCGTTGGCGGGGTCTTTTGATGTAACTTCAGCAGCAGTGCTTACCTCAAAATTATCTTCTAAAAGCGTTACATTGCGCTCTAATATGGGTGTGGAAACAGTGATTTTTTCTACAATTCCTTGAAAACCAATGTATTCAAAAACAATATTATGCGTGCCGTAGGGCAAATAAAGTTGATATTCTCCTTCTCCATTGGAAGTTGTACCTTTGGTGGTATTCTGAATATAAACATTGACAAAAGGCATTGATTCACCATTTTTGGAGGTTATTTTACCTTTCAAAATGCCTATTTGGGCATTAGTTTGTGCATTGCTTTGAGTCGTAGTTAAAAACAGGAAGAAAACCAAAAATAGTAAAAAAGAATTTTTCATAGAGGAATAAAATTTATAGTGTGGCGCAAGTATTTATTTTAGGTGATTTCAAAACGTAAAAATACTATAAAAATTATGTTTCTGAAGAATAATTGCCACAAATACACTAATATTTTTATTTGTGTATTTGTGGCAATAGAAAAAACGGTTATTATATTTATGATAATTACTTTATTTTTTGTGGAACTTGCAACACTTCCCCACAATTTTTGCATTTATGAAGATCAGTATTGGCATTAAATTTTGCAAAAGTAGCTGGAAGTTGTTTGCTAATATCTGTCAATTTAAAATATTCTTCAAATAAAAGATGCTTACAATTATCACAATACCACTGAAAACCATCTGTCTGAAAATCTTTCCTGCGTTCTTCCACCACTAGTCCAATAGTGCCTGCGGGGCGTTGTGGCGAGTGTGGGATTTTTGCATTGAGCAAATAAATATCTCCTTCTTTAATTTCTACATCTCTAAACTCCCCATTTTCAATGATTTTGAGGACAATATCCCCTTTAATCTGATAAAAAAACTCCGCTCCCTCGTTGTAATGATAATCTTTTCTGACGTTTGGACCACCCACCGCCATTACAATAAAATCTCCTTCTGGGAAAATTTCTTTGTTTCCCACAGGTGGTTTGAGTTGGTCTTGGTTTTCAGCAACCCATTTGGCAAGATTAAGGACGTTAAATTTCATTACAAGGGGGTTTTTGTTAATATTTTTTATTATAAATAATTATCCATCATTTTAATTAACGAGTGAAAATCAAAGTTTTACATTCGTACTTCGTACCTCTTAGTTCGTACTTTTTCTAACTTCCGCCCCTGCTAGAACTTCTGCTTGAGCCACCAAACCCGCCACGAGAAACGCCTCCACTACTTTTTGAGGAGAAAGTTCTGCTATGAGAAGAAGAATTAGCGTGTCTATTGTTAGAAGAAGGGTGAACATAACTACTATGATAGCCACCACGTAAATAACTGCCGTGAGAATAGTAGCCAAATGGACGAAAAACATAATAATAAGGATAAAAACCGCCGTAATGAGAATGATGTACGGTTGTGTAACGTGACGCAGTATCAGAACGCAAATGCAGGCGGTCTTGCTCTGTGCTGACTTTTTTCTTTTCTTTATCACAAGCCGACAAAAGGCTGGTCAAAAGTAATAATTTGATTATTTTCGTCTTTTTCATTGCTTCGTTTTTTTCTTAGTTACCAACAAATTCTACTGATTTAGATAACAACATTGTTAATTTGTTTTAAATCTAAAGCTCTATTTTATTGTTACATAAAATTCATACTCTTTTTTTACTTCTCCTGTAAGTGGCTTTCCTAAGCTGTCTGTACCTTCCGCCTTGATTTTGCCAAGAGAGGGAACGGTGTCAAGTTCAATTTTTTCTTTGATTTTTGTATTTTTCACCCAAAAAGTTTTTTTTGTTTCAATAATATCACGAGTTTCGTCCAGTTTTCTACTATTAAAAACCACTTCCACAGAACCATCTTTTTCTACCGTTTTTACTCTGTCTTCACGTTCCTCATCTTCTCCATTATCATCACAAGAAGACAAAAACAAAGGAGATAATACCACAGAAAGTGCCAAAAATAGAGTTTTGAAATATTTTTTTATAGAATTTTTCATCAGAGAATATAAGTATTTGTAAGAGTAAATAATTGTGAATTAATACAAAATTTTGATATTAAAATACAACCTAAATGTAATGTTGCAAATATAGTTATTTAATTCAGAACAACAAATAAGTAAAAATCATTTGAAATTATTAGTTATTTTGTTTATTTTGTGGAAATAATTACCCATATTTTATGAAACGCTTTTTTATTACTTTTATTTTGGTAAATCTGGTATATTTTGCGTATGCTCAAACACCTCAAACTGCCCAAAATCATTTAGAAACAGGAAAAAAACTTCTTGAACAAAACAAAATAGAGCTTGCAATAGAAAGTTTTACGCAAGCTATTATCATTGACAAAGATTTTGCAGAAGCCTACCAAAAGCGTGGACTAGCTTATTATGCCTTTACTAATTATCCAAAAGCGGAGGAAAACTATAATAAGGCTATTCTTTTGCAGCCAAAATATGCAGAGGCTTATTATTGCAGAGGAGTGTTGGATTTTATGCAGGGCAAAATAATTAGTGCCAAGCGTGATTTTGAACAAACGCTCATTTGTACACCTACTTATGTGCAAGCTATGATGTCGCTTGCTGCTATTGCTTTACGTGATTTGGATAACAAAACTGCTTTTAATTGGTATTGTAAGGCTATTGAAACAGAGCCAAATTATGCTTTTGCTTATTATGAGCGTGCCGCAATGTATTATAATGTTTTTGAGGAGGACAAAAAAGCGTTTGTTGATGTTTCTAAAGCAATTTTACTTAAAAATGATTATGCAGATGCTTATCATTTGAGAGGGCTTTTGGAATATCAACTCAAAAAATACCATAAAGCATTACCAGATTTTGATAAAGCAATTGCTCTAAATCCTAATGATGCTAATTATTATTTGGAAAGAGCCCAAATTCTCTTCAAACTAAAAAACAAAGAAAAAGCCTGTGCAGACTTCAAAAAAGCGGTTTCTCTTGGTGCAGAAGATAAAACATTAGAAAAAAGATATTGTGGTAAATCCACAACTAATTGATTTTACAACATCTTCAAATCCACTTTAAAAAGAAGTAGCAAAATAATAATAAGCCCTAGTGCAATGCGGTAGTAACCAAACATTTTGAAACCGTATTTGGTCAAAAAACCTACAAAAAACTTAATAGCAAGCATTGCCACCACAAAAGCCAGTGCATTTCCTAGTAGTAGCATTTGTAACTCTTCTCCTTGAAAAAAGGGTAAATTTGCTTTTTCAGTAGCTTTATAATGTTTGAGAAGTTTGTAGGCTGAAGCCGCAAACATAGTGGGAACAGCCAAGAAAAATGAAAATTCTGCAGCGGTTTTGCGTGTAAGTCCTTGTTGCATTCCTCCAATAATAGTGGCAGCAGAACGGGAAGTTCCAGGAAAAACTGCAGCAATACATTGGAAAAGTCCTATTACAAGCGCAATAGGATAAGTTACGGTTTTTTCTGATGTGTTTGGAATTTCATTTTGAAGTTCATTTGAAATCTCATTTTTAGCAAACCATTTATCTACAAAAAGCAAAACAATTCCGCCCAAAATCAACATAATAGCCACAACCAGCACGTTTTCAAGCATTGCATCAATCATATCACCCAAAAAAAGACCCACAAAAGCGGCAGGAATAAAGGCAACAAGCAATTTAAAATAAAACTCAAAAGACTGAAAAAACCTTCGCCAATACAAAATTACCACCGACAAAATAGCTCCAAATTGAATATTAACAGTAAAAAGCTTCGTAAAAGCCTCACTACTAATACCCATAAAAGAAGACGCAATAATCATATGTCCTGTGGAAGAAATAGGTAAAAACTCTGTCAGTCCTTCAATAATGGCAAGTATTACCGCCTCTAAAATACCCATATACTCAATTACGAATTACGAATTAAAAATTACGAAAAAAAATATTTAATTACGAATTATCAATTAAGAATTACGGGAAATGACGTAATTCTTAATTGATAATTCGTAATTGACTAAGATTTAGGTTTGTACAAAATAGCAACGAACTGTACCATAAAGCCTAAAAACAAGATGATAGGACCTAGTGTAAGCCCTAAAAAGCCAAAACCAAACGGCTCTTTGTCCATTGACATAATCACAAAACCAAGAAGCATCATACCTATTCCTGCAAGCATTATGATATAATTGATGCGTTCAAGTGCAAATCCAACTGTATTTTCTGTATTAAGAGTTGTATTTTCTGTAATGATGGGGGTTGCTTTTTCAGCGGTTTTTTGGAGTTCCATTTTTTTATTTATAAATATTATTGTGCTAAAAGCTAACGAAAAAACAGGTAATTAAGTATAAAACAAAAAACGCTTTTAAAATATATCTTGATATAATTTTAAAAGCGTTTTAAGAAATAATATATAAATAATTATATAAATTTCAAAACGGCATCTATGCCTTTCTTATTGATGGTGCGAACAGCGTTGCAAGACACACGTAATGTTACCCACTCACCTAAACTTGGTACGAAAAATCTTTGTACGTGCAAATTTGGATAAAACTTTCTTTTAGTTTTATTGTTAGATTTAGATACATTATTACCTACTCTTGTTCTTTTTCCTGTTATTTGACAAACTTTTGACATTTTATTCTACTATTTTAAGATAAACAATTTAAACAATTTTAAACGTGAAGTAAAGATTACTCAAATTATCTTAAAACTTAATTTTAGGTTAATTTTAAAGAATTATCTCCAATTACTTCATTTTTTGGAACGCAAATGTACGAACTCAAAAGCATATATCCAAACATATTTTCAAAAAATATTCTCTAAATATTTTATTTTTGGCTGAATATTTGTTGAATATTTATCAGACATCTGTCAGATGCCTTTTTTAAATCCAAACGGACAGTGTTTACAGCCGTTTTTGCAACAATAACCACGTTTTTTGTGATAATATTCTGTAAAAACCATATAACCTTGTTCGTTGAAATAATATTCAATTTCCTTGTTTTGTTCGTTATTTTTGTCTTTTTTATCTTCTATTATTTTTTTGTCTTCTGTTTTTTTCTTCTTAAAAAAATTCATTAAAATTTGTTTAGATAGGTAACAAGATAGTATTTTAATAAATAACAAACTTTTCATTATGAAAATTGTTTATAAAATTATTTTATTGCTTTTATTTTGCGTAATTTTGCAATGCAAATTAGTAAAAATTAGGTGAAAGTTAGGAAAAATGTACAAAATACTTGTATTTCACTACTCACTATTTCACTACTCACTATTTCACTCACAAATATATGCTTGCTACAACTCTCTCTCAAAATACTTCACAGATTACATCAAAAGAGGCTATTGCCTTAGAAGACCGCTACGGAGCGCATAATTATCACCCTTTGGAGGTCGTTCTCACTCGTGGAGAAGGCATACACGTATGGGACGTAGAAGGCAAACATTATTTTGACTTCTTAGCTGCCTATAGTGCTGTAAATCAAGGACATTGTCACCCAAAAATTGTTGCTGCTTTGATAGAACAAGCACAAGTTTTGACACTTACTTCTCGTGCTTTCTATAATGATAAATTGGGAGAATGTGAAAAAATGATTACAGAATTTTTTGGTTATGAAAAAGTGTTAATGATGAATTCTGGTGCAGAAGCCAATGAAACCGCCCTAAAACTCGCTAGAAAATGGGGATACCAAAAGAAAAATATACCAAAAAATGAAGCGGTTATTATTGCCGTACAAGGCAATTTTCATGGTAGAACAATGGGCATTATCTCTGCTTCTACTGATACTACTTCTACCAACGAATTTGGTCCATTTTTACCTGGATATGATATTATCCCTTATAATGACCTCATTGCGTTAGAAAATTCTCTTAAAAATCCTAATGTTTGTAGCCTTTGGATTGAGCCAATACAAGGAGAAGCAGGCGTTTATTTGCCTACAAATGGCTACCTAAAAACTGCCGCTGAACTTTGTAAAAAATATAATGTGCTTTTTATTATAGATGAGGTGCAGACAGGCATTGCTCGTACAGGAAAATTGTTAGCATCTGATTATGAAGATGTTAGAGCAGATATTTTGATATTAGGAAAAGCACTTTCTGGTGGGGTTTATCCTGTTTCTGCTGTCTTTGCAGATGACCATATTATGCTTTGCATCAAACCTGGTGAACACGGCTCTACTTTTGGTGGAAATCCGTTGGCTTGTGCAGTAGCAGTAGCAGCTTTGGAAGTAGTAAGAGATGAAAAACTTGCAGAAAATGCTATGAATATGGGCATTATCTTCAGAGAACGTATGCAAAATTTGATGGCAAAATATCCTAATAAAATCAGTGCAGTACGTGGAAAAGGGCTTATGAACGCTATTGACATTATTGAAAAAGATGGTAAAACCGCTTGGGACGTTTGCGTAAATCTCAAAGAAAACGGACTTTTGGCAAAACCAACTCACGGCGACAAAATCCGTTTTACGCCTCCGCTTGTCATAAGTGCTGAACAATTAGACGAATGTTGCGCTATTATTGAGAAAGTAATTGCTGAATTTTAAGGAATTTTCTTCTTTTTGGTTAATAAATATAAATGCTCACAAACATTTTACAGTCAATTAAAGCTGATTGAAAAATGTTTGTGAGCATTTAAAAATTTGTCTTAAACTGAAGACAGATATTTGTAATCTTCAGAACAACCTATATTATTTGAAATACCTAAAGTCGTGTCCTGCTTTTAGCTGAATAAGTGTTTCGTACATCAATTTAATGATATTTTGTACGTCATCTTTATGGACAGTTTCAACAGTTGTGTGCATATATTTGAGTGGCAACGAGATAAGTGCAGAAGGAATACCACCACCAGAATACGCAAAAGAATCTGTATCTGTGCCAGTGGAACGAGAAACAGAGGCTTTTTGGATAGGAATTTCTTTTTTAGCAGCAACATCAAAAAGCATCTGCAAAAGATTGGTTTGTACGGCAGGTCCGTAGGTCAAAACTGCCCCATTTCCAGCCGTAAAGTCCCCATCAATGATTTTGGAGTACATTGGCGACTGTGTGTCGTGGCAAACATCAGTAATAATAGCTACATCAGGTTTGATAGCTGCTGCCACCATTTCTGCGCCACGCAAACCAATTTCTTCTTGCACACAATTAGCAATATAAAGTCCAAAAGGAAGTTTTTTCTTACTTTCTTTCACCATACGAGCCACTTCTGCAATCATAAAACCGCCCATACGGTTGTCTAAGGCACGCCCTACAAAATATTTGTCGTTGAGTTCTGTAAGTTCATCAGCAAAAGTAGCCACAGTACCCACATCAACGCCCATTTCTAGGACTTCTTTTTTAGAAGATGCGCCAATATCAATAAAAATATTTTTGATTTCTGGTTTTGGATCACGGTCTTTGTCGGCACGTACGTGTATGGCAGGCCAGCCAAAAATCCCTTTAACCATTCCTTTTTTTGTGTGTAGGTTTACACGCATAGAAGGCGCAATAAGGGCATCAGAGCCACCATTACGGCGGACATAAATGTAACCTTTGTCATCAATATAATTGACAAACCACGCTATTTCGTCTGCGTGAGCTTCAATAACAACCTTATATTTAGCTTTTGGGTTGATAATCCCCACTACACTTCCGTAAGCATCAATGGTATAATCATCAATATAAGGCTTGATATAATCCAGCCAAACTTTTTGCCCTGCACTTTCAAAACCCGTAGGAGAGCAAGTATTAAGGTATTTGTACAAAAATTCTTTACTTTCTTTTCTCATTTTTGCTTTCTAATTATTTTTTGCTGATTTTATTTTTTAATCTTTAGTCAAAAGTACAAAAAAATATGGATTTCTTAGGGATTTAAGATGAATTTGAGAAAAAATTGAGAATAATTTTGAAATAATATCAAGATAAATAAAGTTTTTATTTATCATATAATCATAAAACAGTCTGAAAAAGTGAGAATTTTATAATAGGTTTTAGGGATTATGTAACGATATTAAATTTGTTTTACGTGTAATAAAATAAATTAGAATAAAATTTTTTTGTTAGAATAATATCATCTACCTTTGTAGCGAAGGTTATGGAAAGCTAGGAATTGTGATTTTTGGATTACGGCTTGTGAATGAACACAAAGTATTGATAATTAAAGCTTTTTATACAATATTTGCAGTTATCACAACCTAAACTGATTACGCAAATTACTGAGCTTACCAAACCTTTCAAACACCAGTTATTCCAAATTATTATTTAAACAAAAAATCATTATGTTCAAGAAAAATGTGTTTCAAGTATTATTAGTGGCTCTTCTTTCAGTTACTTTATTTTCAAGTTGTAAAAAGAAAGACCCAGATCCCGTTCCTGTGGCTGCCAATGTTGTAAACGACCCAAGTGGTGTCAAAATAAAACTCACTTACACAGGTGCAAAGTCTGATTTGAATTTGTATCTCTACAAAAACCCTTATACGGCAAGTTCTGACTATGTCAAAAGTTCTAGAGGTTTTTCTGGTACAGAATCTTTTGAAATTTTGCCAAGTGATACAGATATTCCAGATGGAACATACACTATTGTAGTACGTTATACTACTTCTTTGATTTATACAGGAAAAGAAGCATTGGATTATAATCTTGCAGTTTCTGGGATTACCAACGGAAAAACTTATACTACAACAGGTAGATTTGCCGCTGATTTGCCTGATAGTGATGATTATGGCACTGCAAGACGTCAAAATTATTCTCTTCTTAAAGTTGTGGGAGGAATTTATACTATCAACTAAATAGTTGCAAGGAGTTATGAATTGTGAGTTGTGAATGAATACAAAATATTGATAATCAATAGATTATATGATTTTTTTATTATATCAAAACACAAACTAATTCTAAAAACCTACTTAATTCAACTTTTGAAGAGTTTGAAAACTCTTCAAAGGTTTAATGTAATAATTATTAAAAAAATAACCAAAAATAATCAATCAATAAAATTCATCCAAAAATCATTAAACAAAAATTTTATGTTCAAAAAATCTTCTTTCCAACTGCTACTTGTAGCTATCCTTTCGCTTGCAATGTTTCAAAATTGTAAGAAAAAAGAGGACACTCCCCCTGCCAACGTCATTACTGATACAGGTGGCCTAAAAGTAACGCTTACGTACACCAACGGAAGCCAAGCCAATGATATAGATATGTTTCTATACAAAAATCCCTATTCTTCTACTTCTGTGTCTGTCGCAGGTTCTAATGGTTTTACTAGCACTGAATCTTTTGAGCTTTTGCCTAACAGTCCAGCACTCTCAAACGGAGATTATACACTTAGTACAAAGTATTACGAAGGAGCAATAGCCAATAATTATACCATTACTTTTACAGGAATTGCTGTTCCTAGCAAAAGTTATACTGTCAATGGTACTTTTGCAGCTGGTTTGCCTGCTGACAATAGTTACGGTTCTTTGCGTCGTAACAACATCAAACTAACGAAAGTAACAGACACTTATACAATTACACCATAAGTAATTGTGCAAATAATTGTAAAATTTGCAAGTTTTGGTTATATTTCAACAAAAAAGCTATTCTGAAAAGAATAGCTTTTTTGGTTTTAGGATTGTCTGACATTTTTTGTTATTTCTTCATCAAATTATCTAAGAACACTATTGAGAAAGTTTGGTACATTTTTTTTGTATGTTGCTATAATTCCTTCTTTTTTTTGCTAACTTGCAAAGAGTTCTATTTTAGGTATATTAAAAAAATCTGAAAGGGTGTAACTATTATAATCCCTGCGTAGAATGTGGGAAACGAATATAAATCTTTATCATAAATGTTTGATACTATTACTTTTCAGCGCAAGGAAATGGCTTTGCAGGCACTTTTGGAGATTACGAAAGCTATCAACGCTAATCTTACAGAGGTGGCACTGTACCGTATTTATCATTTTACTTTGCGTGGAAATTTGAACGTCCCCAAAATGGTTTTATTTGTTTCAGAAGATAATATTTGGAGTTGTAAAGTGGCTTTTGGAACAAAAAACAAACCTGAAAATACTGTTTTTGAAGAAGAATTATTAGCAGAATTTGAACATTCTTTGCCAATATTACACAATCAGAAAGAAATTGCACACGTTTTTATTAGTACAAGTGAAGAAATAGATATTAGTTTTGTAGAAACTTTGACTAATATCTTGATTGTAGCCATAGAAAACCGCAAATTGGCACGTCAGCAACTCCTACAAGAAGGTATCAAAAAGGAAATGGAGATTGCTAGGCACGTACAAACGCTACTTTTTCCTAAAAAACTTCCTAAAACTGATAAATTATACATTGATGCTTATTATCAGCCTCATTCGTCTGTAGGAGGTGATTATTATGATTATATTAAACTCAATGATACTCGTTTTTTGATTTGTATTGCTGATGTTTCTGGTAAAGGAATGGCTGCGGCACTAATGATGGCTAATTTTCAAGCATCTTTGCGCACACTTACACGCCAGACAGACGACCTCAAAAAGATTGTAGAAGAGCTTAATTTTTCTGTTTATGATAATGCAAGAGGTGAAAACTTTATTACATTTTTTATGGCTATTTATGACAGCACAGAAAAACAGCTTTCATACATCAATGCGGGGCATAATCCGCCTTATTTGATAAATAAAAATACACAAAATAATCAACAAAAAGAGAATAATCTTGATTTTGAGCGTTTGGAGATAGGTTGTACGGTTTTAGGTTTTTTCACGCCTTTGCCATTTTTAGAAATAGGTGTTTGCAGTGATTTGGAGCAATTTTTTCTTTTTAGTTTTACTGATGGTTTGCCAGAAACTTTTAATAATAAAGAAGAATTATTTGATGAAATAGGAATTGAGGATTTTATTAGGAATAATAAAAACCTTAATCCCATAGAATTTCACGAGAAAATCATCAAAGAAGTAAACGAATTTAGAGGGAAAATTCCTTTTTCTGATGATATAACGCTGTTTTCTTGCGTTGTGAACTAATTGATTATATATGAATTAAATGGTATAAATAATTTTACTATTTTATGAATGATTTTTCAAAGATAAAATTATTTTTGCAAACTATGTCCTTTATCACAGAAGATGATTTTGGCTTATTTGAACCTTATTTGCAGACTAAAAGAATCAAATCAAAAGATTTTTTCTCAGAAAATAACAAAATATGCCGTGAAATTGGCTTTATCAATTCTGGTACTTTTAGAGTTTTTTATTTGCTTGATGGTAAAGAAATTAACACTCGTTTTTGTTTTGAAAGTGAGTTTGTAGTTGATTATGCTAGTTTTTTGGAGGAGAAACCTAGTAAATACTATATTCAGGCATTATCCGACACAGAAATTATTACACTTGATTTGAAAAATCTACAAAATACCTACAACAAATCCCATAATTGGGAGCGTTTTGGACGTGTTATGGCTGAATCTTCGTATCAAACGACCATTCAGCGTGTTGATGATTTTTTGTTTTTAGATGGTAAACAACGTTACGAACAACTTTTGGAAAAAGAGAGTCATATTTTGGAAAAAGTGCCTCTGTATCATATAGCATCATATTTGGGATTAGAAAGAGAAAGTTTGAGCAGACTTCGTAAAAAACTTGCAAGCAAAAATAATTCGTAAAAACTACGAATGTAACATTTATCAATTTATATCTTCTCAAATTTGCAGACTTTTGTGGTGTAGGAAGCGGAAAATCCGTTTCAATTTCATCTAAACCAACAAAATAATGCTTACAGTAATTTTTATTGTTTTTGGATTATGTTTTATCCTAGAACGCCTTATTCCTGGCTGGAAACTCCCACAAGTCCCCACATGGACAATCAGAGTGCTTGCCGTAAATTTCGTTCAACTCGGAATTGTAACCCTTGCAGGCGTTACTTGGGACAAATGGTTCAAACTATATTCTGTTTTTCGTCTGTCAGACCACGTAAGCCCTGCTTGGGGCGGCTTAATTGCCTATTTTATTGCCACATTTATTTTTTATTGGTGGCACAGATGGAGACACACAGTTGATTTTTTGTGGAAAGGTTTTCATCAAATACACCATAGTCCGCAAAGATTAGAAGTAATCACGTCTTTCTACAAACACCCGCTAGAAATGACTGTAAACTCCATTATTGGTGGATTATTGGTATATTCGCTACTTGGTTTGAGCGTAGAAGCTGGTGGTATTTATACACTCTGTACAGCTTTGGGTGAGTTTTTTTATCACACAAACGTCAAAACGCCACAATGGGTTGGTTACATTTTTCAACGCCCAGAAATGCACAGAATTCACCACGAATACAACAAACATACAAGTAATTATGGTGATATTGTTTGGTGGGATATGTTATTTGGCACTTATTCAAACCCAAAAGAATTCACTACTTCTTGCGGTTTTGACAACGACAAAGAACAACGTCTGCTTGATATGCTCAAATTTAAAGACGTTCATAAAGAAGTATAACGAAGTACGAGGTTTGAGGTACGAAGTATGAAAATATTAAAAAATTCGTACCTCGTACCTCAAATTTCGTACCTACAAAACGCCTTTTGTACTAGGTATTTCGTTGTTGCCTTCTTCTCGTTTGATAGCCATTTTGATAGCTTTTGCAAAAGCCTTAAAAGTTGCTTCAATTTGATGGTGGGCATTTTTTCCTTCTATTTTGATATTGATATTGCACTTTGCAGCATCAGAAAATGACTTAAAAAAATGCTCAAAGAGTTCTGTAGAAAATTCTCCTACTTTTTCTCTATTAAATGTTGCCTCCCAAACCAAAAACGGTCTTCCAGAGAAATCTAACGCAACTTGTGCTAATGTTTCGTCCATTGGCAGCAAAAAATGTCCATATCTTGTGATGCCACGTTTGTCACCTAATGCCTGCAAAAATGCCTCTCCAAGTGCCAAAGCAGTATCTTCTACTGTATGATGCTCATCAATATACAAATCACCTTTTGCTTTAATATTCAAAGTTATTTCTGAATGTCTGACAATTTGGTCTAGCAAATGGTCAAAAAAACCTATTCCAGTATCTAAAAATGGTGTTTCTGTGGCGTTTTCTTGTGAATGAGCTTGTTTTTCTTGTTTTTTATCAAGATTTAGGCTGATTTCAATGTCAGTTTCATTGGTTTTGCGGTGAATATGCGCAGTTCTTTCTTTATTTGAAGTATTTTGCGGATTTTCTTTTAAATTTTTCAAGAAAAGATAAATATCAGTCCAATTATTAGAAATATGCAAAAGATGTGGATTTATTGCTTTCAAATCTTTATTATTTTTCCAACTTTCTGTTTGGTGCTTGTGCAAAGATACCAAAATAGCCTTTGAATTGAGGTTTTGCGCAAGTTTTACGTCTGTAAGGCGGTCACCTATGACAAAAGAATTTTCTAAATCATAAGCAGGATTATCCAAATAATGCGTTAAAAGTCCTGTATTAGGCTTTCGTGTAGGCAAATTCTCCTCTTCAAAACTTTTATCTATTAAAACTTCTTTGAAAATAACGCCTTCATTCTCAAAAGTAAGCATCATTTTTTCGTGAGCAGGAACGAAAGTATCTTCTGGGAAACTCTCTGTACCCAATCCGTCTTGGTTGGTTACCATCACCAACTCATAATCCAATTCTTGGGAAATTTGGGCAAG
>JAYVHJ010000258.1:0-1539 GCA_043771315.1 Raineyaceae bacterium | reverse complement strand
AGGCAAAAAAGACGACAACCAACCCCTAAGAAAAGAGCCAGCAACGGAACAAAGCCAAGACGAACAGGGAAATAATATAATGAAAATTGTACCTTGTTTGGTTTGTATTTTTGTGTTTGCTGCTAATTTTGCTAGAGCGCACATCCCCCTCCTTCCTAAGGAGGGGCTAGGGGTGGTTTTTACAGTTTTAGCTATTCCAAGCACTAATATTGTTGTGTTAGATGGTGATACTTTTGCAGTAAATAAAAAGTTTTTTCGTATTTGTAATATTGATGCACCAGAGAAAGCCCAACCCTACGGAATTACTGCAAAAAACGCCCTGCACGACCTTATACAAGCAGTTGATACCATTACAGGAAGATACAGAGGTATTGACACATACGGAAGGACTTTAATAGAAATTGACTACATAGATAGTACAATGATAGCGCAGGGCAACGCTTGGCACTATAAAGAGTATTCTTATAAGCCATACCTGCAGACAATACAAGGGTATGCAGAGCTTTATTTTCGTGGTTTGTGGAGTTGTAACCCAGTAACTCGTCTTTATCCCAGCGTTTGGCGTAAACTAAAAAAACGCTACAAACGCCTAACAGTTGATAAAGAGGGTTGTTTATAGTAATGGTTTTGTGTTATCCTTGAGGACTAGCAATTAATAGGTTATTTGTATTTTCATAGAAAATCAAAAAAATAACATAAAAATCATAGTTCAGAAATTTGGTAAGTATGATTATATAGGTTTTAAAGCTACTTGACTGTGTTAAGTAGCTTTTTTTAGGTAGTATTTGTATTTTCATAGAAAATCAAAAAAATCAGAAAAATCATAGTTCAGAAATTGTTGTAGAGTTATTCGGTGATGCTGAATAACTCTTTTTTTATTCTTCTTTCCACCACGGCACTAACTTCTTTAGGTTTTTAAGAGTTATTTCTTTTCTATATTCATTAATTGAAATACGGATAAGGTGATTTTGTGGAGAAGTTGGGTTATCAGATAGGTATAACTCACAAGCGTTTATACGTGGGTCTGGCTGATGAAAAACATAAGAAACATGGTCTTGATGTTGTGTTTCAGAAGGGTAACTTTGTGGCATTTTATTAGTTGTTATAGGCTGATTACTGATACTAATTCTCTTCTCTTTTCGTCAGGACGTAATGTCCTATTGAAATATGATACTATTGATTGGGCGTGAAATTCGGAAGTTATGCCATTCTCAACATAATACTCATCTGTTTCACTCCATTTTTTACTATCGTGGTCGCCTTCATCTTTGACAAACATTGTGTATTTTATTAGTTTCATTAGCTTATTTTGGTTTTGAATGTGAATTTTTACTATTATTTGTATTATCATAGAAAATCAAAAAAATCAAAAAACTAGCACTTGCTAGCATAGTTCAGACTTATCTACAATGTGTTTTATGTCCTGCATATTTCCTACAATTATCAAAAGTTTTAGCACAATTAGCACAGGTATATACTTTAGTTATTTGCTCATTTTGCTGATTTGCTGATATTATTTGCTGATTATCTTGCTTAGTT
>JAYVHJ010000257.1:0-14399 GCA_043771315.1 Raineyaceae bacterium | reverse complement strand
CTTGTTCTTGTGCAAGTTTTGCAGGATACAAAGAGGCAGCATAATTAGCAGCGGTTTTTGCAGTACCAACACCACCATTTGCAGCACGAGTGTAATGTTCTTCTACTTTCACCTTGACAGGCGTAGAATAATATGCACCCACGGGACAAGTAAAGATAATAAATTTGTATTCAGCAGAAGGACGAATGCCCAAAAACTCTTCAGAAGCAAATAAAAATGGTCTGATATACAAAGAAGAGCCTTCTTTTTCTGGAATCCAAGCGTTATCTAATTGCAAAAGTTGTTTCATTCCTTCCACAAACATCTCTTCAGGGAATTGAGGCATACACATTCTGTCTGCAGAAATCATCATACGTTTGTAGTTAGAAAGTGGGCGGAAGACCAAAATCTCACCTTCTTCACTTTTGTAGGCTTTCAAACCTTCAAAAATACTCTGCCCATAATGCAAAGTGCAAAGTGCAGGACTAAAACTCATATCCCCAAAAGGGACAATTTCTCCACTATTCCAAGCTCCATCTTTGTATTCTGCCACAAACATATGGTCAGAGAAAACACTCCCAAATTTGAGGTTATCAAAATCTGTTTGTGCCAAACGGGAGTTTTTTGTATGGGTTATATTTATTTGATAAGTTGCTTCTAACATTGTTTTATAGTTTTTCGTTGTTGATTTTATTAACTTTTGGAGAGTTTTTAAACTCTCCAAAAGTTGTTATTAGTTACTTTTTTCTTTTCTGAAAGTGCTTTTATCCATTTTCTCAAAATCATTGGCATCTCTAAAAAACGGAAACACACGAGTTTCTCTTTTTTTATAGTAAAAAGTTTGCTTTTGTTCGTCTTGGCTCAAAACATTCCACTCAACTAGCTGATAGCCCAGCCCATAATGAAAATTTGTTCCACCATCTTTATAATCAACTGAATGAAATGTAAAAAGTGGTTTATTTTGATTTAGGAAATAATACGCATCAACAAATCCCAATGTAAACACTAAAACAAATAGAATGATTATTATTTTTTTCATTATTGAAAAATTATTTCACAGTTATATTAAATTCCGTTGTTTGCTCTATTGTACCTCTAAAATTTTTCTTAAAAGTAAGTCTTGTTTCTCCCACTTTAAGTGCCTCAAAAGTAAAGACTTGTGTAGCTGCATCACCACCTGCCATACGTGGCTCTTGCTTTTGTTTGAAATTGTATTCGTCACTAAATAACTTTAACACACTTGTATCAGTGTTTTCGTATTCTGCACCAATGCCTACAGAAGCGTGTACTTCCATTTGAAAATAGACTTTTTCACCTACTTTTAGGGTATAATCTTTGCTTGTGAGGGCGTTTAATTGTGTCATATTGAGGCGTGCATTAGTTTTTTTATCTGTTGTTAAAGGTCTTTTTGAGCATTCTGTTGCAGCAAAAGAGATGAGAATACTACAAATAGCAAGGATTTGGGAGATGTTTTTTTTCATTTTCATAATTGGATTTAATTTTGACAAATATACAAAAATAAACTACAAAGTTTGAAAAATATTATTTTCCAAAATATTTTAAAAAAGCACTCAATAAGATGTATTGAGTGCTTTTAGTTGTTAAAATCAAAAAAAATTACTTCATTTTTTTGATTTTTGGCTTTATTATATCTTCGTCAGTAGTGAGGTCTAGAATATCCTCACCATCAGCATCTTTTTCTAAAAGAGTTTTATAGATATTAGCCAATACAAGCGGTTTTTTGATAACATTTTTGTAGTTCACATCTTCTAGTGCAAGTATTGCCTCATCAACAATATCTTGCGCAAAACATTCATCAATATCATCAGAAAGCTCCTGTGGATTGATTTTGAGTATATCACGCAAAGCATCAGACAAAAATTCTATGTCTGCATCAAAATCAGAGCCTTCAAAAATAGGTTCTTCTTCTGCCAAGTGGTCAAGACTTTCATCAGAAATATAAAATTTGACAAGTTTGGAGAAGATTTTTAGCACCTCTGGGCGTGTTTCTGGATAACTATTAGCCATTTGTGCAAGCCCTGACGTAATGGCAAGTTTTACATAAATATCTACTTCACCCTCAAAAATGAGCATCTCTAACTCTTTGAGGTACTTTTTTCCTAAATGACAAACGAAACTCCAAGCGTCATCAGTCAGAAAATCAACACCAAAAACATCATCTAAAACCAACACATCACCCTTAAAAAAATCAATAAGAGAAGGCATAACGGCATCAGCTTTTTGTTCGTGCAGTGCCATTACAGCGTGAAAAGGAGCTGCTCCACCCGACTTAATAGTGCCTTCACGGGTATAAAAAGCAGGATTTTTGAAAGAGTCAGCTACAATAGCCAACAAATCAGGAGTAGTGGCAGAAGACGAAATAATTTCTTGCAAAAGAATTTGGTCAATTGAAAAATCGTTTACATACAGTTTTTCAACTGTTGGATTTTGAAACGAAAGTCCGTTGGTATTCATTGTGTTAGGTAAAAATTGTGAATTTTAAATGATTTTATTTTAAACTATTTTTTAAATTTTTTCTCAAAATAATGATAAGCCTCATTTATTTTTTGGCTGATTACTTCTGCTGATTTTTGCTTTTCTGGTTCACTTGCATATTTGTCTGGATGATATTTCTTCATTTCAGACTTGTAGGCGGCTTTTATTTGCTCCCACGTAGCGGCAGACGTAATGCCCAAACGTGTGTAATATTGTTGTTCTAACTCTGATGCTGTTGGTGTACGTGTGGTTTTTTGCTGATTTTTCTGTTGATAATCAGATTTATAATCATTTGTTTTTTTCTGATTGTTGTCTGTTGTTTTTTTGTCTTCTTCCTCAAACTTATCAGAATATTTTTTATACTTATTAAATTGCTCTTGAAACTCGTCAAAAGGTGTTTTTTTGGTATATTCTTGTTCTTTTTTAGTTTCCTGTTTGGTATCTTGTTGCTGATTTTGTTGCTTTTGTTTCTGTTGTTCTTGGTATTTTCTTTCTTGTTCTTGGTATTTGCTTTCCTGTTCTTCTTGCTTTTTTTTATCTGCATTATTCTCTTTTTCATCAAAACCATACTCTTTGAGTGTGTTTTTGACAGCAACATCTACCAAATCATTGATATAAGACTTGAATATAGCAAAAAATTTTTCTTCCAACATTATTGTATAGCTATTTACTAGTAAATTTATTTTTGACAAATATATTATTTTTACACTCAAAAACGAAAACAATATGATATTTTTTATTCAGAAAACCAAATTTTTATTTGAAATATGTTTTTAATAGCTTAATTTTGACATTTGATAAGCAAAATAAACATCTAAATAACGCAGCAATATGTTAGCAATTCTCTTAAATATCTTCAAAGTTTGCGCATTTATTTATGTGTTAATTTTAGTTTTATTGTACTTTTTTCAAGAGAAACTTATTTTTCATCCTTCCAAAATTCCTAACGACTATATCTTTAATTTCCCTCCAAGACCAGAAGAATTAACCTTCAAAACCCAAGATAACACGCTTTTACATGGGATTTTGCTGAAAGCAGACAGCTCAAAAGGTTTGATTTTTTACTTACACGGCAATGGTGGCACAGTTGCTTCGTGGGGCGAAATAGCACATACTTACACTACTGAAAACTATGACGTTTTTATGTTGGATTATAGAGGTTATGGTAAAAGTGAAGGCAGTATTTTTAGTGAAAAACAACTTCACGAAGATGTACAACTCGTTTATGACAAACTTAAAGAAAAATATTCAGAAGATAAAATTATTATTTTGGGTTATTCAATGGGAAGCGGAATGGCTACAAAACTTGCCACCAAAAGTAATGCTAAACTACTTATTTTGCAAGCACCATATTATAGCCTTAAAGACCTTGTAAGCCATTATATTGCTTTTGTTCCTACTTTTATTTTGAAGTATAAATTGGAAACAAATAAGGTTTTGCCACAATGCAAGATGCCTGTGGTTATTTTTCACGGCACAAAAGATGAGGTAATTTATTATGAATCTTCTTTGAAATTACAAAAATTATTCAAAGAAAAAGATACACTTATTCTACTTAATGGGCAATCTCACAATAATATGAGTGAAAATCCTCAATATCTCAAGGAAATAGAAAAAATTTTACGAAAATAATCACAAGTTTTTTTTAATTTGATAAAACGGTCAGACCGTTTTATCAAATTAAAAATCAGAAATTCTAATCATAAAACTCACTCATAGCTTCGTCTGTAATGTCATGCACGTCTGCGTGGTCGCCATTATCAAGTACTACAATAATTCTATTTTCTTCCAAATCTATCCCCAAATACGTATTATATCCTTCCCAAGCCCCAGTATGGCTCACAAAAGCCTCCCCTTCTAACTCCCAACCAAAGCCGTATTCTGTTTCCTCTCCATTTTTCAGGGGTGCCACTGTAAAAGCCTCTTTTAAAGTGGCTTCACTCACTATTTTCCCTTCCAAAAGCGCATAAGCATAAGCAGCCAAATCTTCCGCAGATGAAAAGACGTTGCCATCACCAACTATACCGTCCAGATAATTGTAACTATAATCTTCATACTCCTCATCTTCACAAGTAAAACCTTGAGCAACCTTTTTAGGAGCTTTTTTAGGTCTACGGAGGGCAAAAGAATTGCTCAAATCTAAAGGCTCAAAAACATTTTCTTTGATGAAATCCTCAAAAGACATTTTTGAGACACGCTCCACTATAGAGGCTAAAAAAGCGTATCCTGTGTTAGAATACTCATATTTTTCACTAGGTTTGAAGACAAGTTTGGGTTCTTCTTTGGCATACATTTTCAGAAGGTCATTGTTAGTGACAAAATCTTCTTCCTCATCACCTTCCCAAAAATCCTCTACAACATCTTCATACGGTGCTAAACCTGATGTATGATGCAAAAGATGACGAATGGTGATATTATCATACGGAAGTTCTGTGAGGTACTTTGTGATAGCATCATCATATTCCAACTTGCCTTTTTCAGAAAGTATCATAATGCACAGTGCGGTAAATTGTTTGCTCACAGAAGCCAAATTAAAAATGGATTTTGTGGTAAGTTCTTCTTCCGTTTCAATGTCAGCAATGCCAAAAGCACCTTTATAGGTAATTTTTCCATTTTGCGTGATGACCACCACACCATTAAATTCGTCTTCTTCGTGCTTTTCAGTAAATAAATCTTTAAAAGATTGTTCTATAGTATCAGCCATAAAAATAAGTTAGAAAAATTGATTAGAAATAATGTATATTTATTTGATTACCAAATATTTATCTTCAAAAATATTATGACACTTGATGCCTAAACTAACTGCTTGATTTTTGAGTTTTTGTGCTACAAAACTACGGTTAGATGTGTCAAAAACAAGCATTTCAAAAGGTATTTTTTGATAGATTTTAGAGATATTTTTAATTGCTTCATTTTGGATAACCAAATAATTGATTTTTAACGTATTAAGGGCATTAAAAGTATTTTTTGAAGGGTATTTTTTGAGAAAAACAATCACTTTTTTATCCAAAATCATTACATCAAAATCAGGATAATATTTGATAGGAATAATATCTTGTTTTGGTACTTTTTCTATTGGTTTTGCACTGATGAATAAGTTTTTTAGTGTATCATTTTTTAGATAATTTATCTTAGAAATATACAAATTATCAAAATGTGTATTTAATGCAAAATTAAATTCTTTTGTCGGAATTGTATCACTCAAAAAATATGCTTGATTTCCTTTAATCAATGTATTTGGTGAATTTTTGTTGATGCCATAAAAACTAAAAAACTCTTGCCTTTTTGATAAATAAGTATTTTGTATCTTTGAAAAACACAAAATTACCATACATATACACGCATAAGCTAGAAAACGTAATTTTTTTGTATCAATCCAAGCACAAAATAATATCAAAAATAAAGTAATGAAAATAGCTTCTTTAAAGCTAAAAATGGTTTTAAACGTAGCATACCAAAGATTTTCAGATAAAAACACTATTTTATTCATCAACCAAATAGACCATTTCAGCAGAAAACCAAGTATATCCCCAACAAAAGGTATCCACGCAAAACACGCCAACGCAACGCCCAAAATCAGTATCAACGAGCCAAGCGGAATAACAGGCAAATTGATGAGCATACTGTACGTTGGATATTGGTGAAAAAACAACGCAATGATAGGGAAAGTGGCTATTTGCGCTGATAATGACACACAAAACATCTGCCAAATATGCTCTGTAAGCCACGTTTTAGCATCAAAAAGCAAATAAAATTTTGGATAAAAATACAAAATCCCAAGCACCGCCATATAAGACAACTGAAAACCAACATCATACACCAAAAAAGGATTAAAAAGCAACAACAAAAATGCAGAAAGCCCCAACATATTGTACATATTATTGCTTTTTTTGAGTGTCTGACCCATTATCAAAAATGAAAACATAGCCACAGCACGCAAAACAGACGCAGAAAAACCAGTCAAATAAGCGTAGAACCACAAAACAAGCACCGCAAAAAACAAAAACAACCATTTGTTACGAAATATGGGAATAAGTTTTCGTATCCATTGCAAAATCATAAAAATAATGGCTACGTGCATACCAGAAACGGCTAATACATGTGTTACGCCTGCTTTTGAGTATGCTGTTTTGGTTTGCTCGTCAAGGTTTTCTTTGATGCCAAACACTAATGCAGAGGCTAAACCGCTTTCTTGTGGTGTAATAATGTACGTTTTCATTACATTATCACAGTATTTGCGTGCCAAAATAGCGTAATATTGCACATTATCAAGCAAACTCATAGCAGATTTTCCTATGAATTTATAGGTATTTGGACGAATAGAAATTTGTCTAAATACTTGTTGTTGCAACGCTAAATAGCGTTTGTAGTCAAATTGGTCAGGATTTAGTGGTTCACTTATGGGGGTGGGCGTACCCAAAATAAGCAATTCATCACCATAAATAAGAGTGCTATCTTTTGCGGTTTTTTCTGACCAAAAAGCCATTATTTTGCCTTCTGATGCACTCCAACCGTTTTTGGTAAAAATACTAGAAACTTCCAAAATAGCTTTTGCGCCTTTGCTTGTAGGTTGTATCTCACTGATAATCCGCCCTTTAAGCCTGAAAATAGTATCTTCTATATTTGTATAATGAAACTGTCTGTTTTGATGATTATGGCTGACTGTTAGGCACATTCCGCCCAAAAACAAATTAAAACTGCCCAATATACCCAATAAAGCTGGGATTTTTGCTTTTGTGCTATTGGGAACAAAGAAAACAACTAAAAAATAAGCAATAATAAAACTGGCTAATATTTGCCAACAATTTTCTGAAAAAATACTAAAAAATGCCATTTCTGACATCTCAACGCCAAAAAATATGCCAATAATCAGAAAAAAAGCTAACCGCAAAACCCCAATATAAGCCCATTGAATTTGCATACTGTTGTAGAATTACGTTATTTTTATTTATCACTTATGCACATAGAAGACATAGAACACAAATGTAACAACTTTATTTTATCAAACTAACATTTGATAAAATATTTTTGTGGTTTTTAGGTTTAAAAAATAAATTGCTTATTTTTGTAGAAGTTCTAAGTATGTTAGATGCTAAAAATTGGTAACCTAAAATTAAAAAATTAATGTCTGAAAAAACTACTCAAAAAAAATATTTTATATTATTTCTTATGTTTTTATCTTGTGCTAATGCTTGGGCGCAACACGCAGAAGATACAACCACCACATATAAGCGAAATAAAAAATTTATAATCATTCCTTTGCCTATTATTTATTATACGCCAGAAACTAGGCTTGCCGCAGGTTTTTTAGGGGTTTGTTTATTCAAAACATCTCCTCAAACTCGTACTTCTAATGTAGATTTAGCAAGAGTTATCACTTCACGAAAACAGCGTTTGTTTGATATAGAAGTCAATATGTTTACACCACAAGAGAAATATTTTATCAAATCTTCTATTTATTTAGCAAAATTTCCAGAAAGTTTTTTTGGTATTGGCAACAACAGACCTAATGTACCTGAAAAAATAGATTATAGCATTGCACGAGGCAATTTGAGGGTATTACGCAAAATAAAAGAAAAAACTTTTGTGGGTATGCAATACCAATTCTTTGGTACGTATAGGGTTATGCAAGATAAAAATACACCTAATCCTATTCCTACAGGTAGCAGAGGTAGTCAGATGTCAGGTTTTGGCTTTGCTTTTGTATATGATAGTCGTGATAATATTGTGAATGCACGCAAAGGAATGTATTTTGAAGTCTCAAATTATGGTTATTTGAAAGCATTGGGAAGTGAATTTGAGTCTTTTCAATTATATATAGATGCTCGTAAATATATTAGAATGAATAGAAAAGGTATTTTGGCGGTGCAGTGCATTGGCAATTTCAATGCGGGAGATGTTCCTTTCAAAATGCTAGGCACTTTGGGTGGTGTTTATCAGATGCGAGGCTTTTATAATGGGCGTTATAGAGATAAAATAGCAATGATTTTTCAAGCTGAATACCGCCATATCCTTACAGAACGCTGGGGATTTACAGTTTTTGGAAGTGTAGGAGATGTTGGCAAAAATATTACTGATTATGGTTCAAAAGGTATGAAATTTGCAGGTGGTGTAGGCTTGCGCATCAAACTATCCAAAAAAGAAAATGTTAATGTGCGTTTTGATTTTGGGGTAGGAACAAAAAGTAGTCTAAAACCTTATTTCAATGTAGCAGAAGCATTTTAAATAAAACTGAGTATAAAATTGAACAAAATAAAATTATGTTAAAAACCAAAATTAAAAACAAAATAATATTCTTTGTATGTCTTATGTTTTTCTTTCAGTTGCCTATTTCAGCACAAGAAAAAAATACAAAAATACTTAATGACACTATAAAAAATATTACGCTCAAGCCTGATACTATTGTATCTGATAGCATCATTACAGATACTACCAAAAAACCAAAAAAACTTTCTATTATTTCCTTGCCCTTGCTTTACTACACGCCAGAAACAAGTGTAGCAGGTGGCGGATTTGTGTTATTTTTATTCAAAACTGCACCCAATACAAGGGTTTCTACTTTGGATATTACAACGGTTGGTACAGTACGTAAACAATTATTATTAGATTTTACGCTAAATTTATTTACCAAAGAAAATAAATATTTTATTAAATCAGAAATAAATTTTGCAAAATTTCCAGATAATTTTTATGGAATTGGTAATAATCAGCCTACTATCAATGATGTGATAGACTATAAGTTGCTAAGAGCAAATTTTAGGATATTACACAAACTTCCCAAAGGGTTTTTTATTGGTATGAAGTACCAGTTTTATCAAATTTTTGACCTTACCCAAGATAAAAATGCAGTAAATACAGATTTTATAGGGAATAAGGGCAGTTTGTCGTCTGGTGCAGGGCTTGTTTTTAGTTATGATACACGAGATAATTTGCTTAATCCTCGTAAGGGGGCATATTTTGAAATTTCTACTTATCATTATGCCAAGATTTTTGGGACTGAATTTGTCAGTAATCAGATTTACATAGATGCACGAAAATACTTCAAACTGAATAAAAGAGGTGTTTTGGCAATGCAATTCATAGGAAATTTTAATACTGGTGATACTCCTTTCAAATTACTTGCACCTTTGGGAGGTGCTTTGCAAATGCGAGGTTATTACAATGGGCGTTATAGAGATAATATAGCAATGATTTTGCAGGCAGAATACCGCCATATCCTAACAAAACGTTGGGGTTTTACGGTATTTACGGCAGTGGGAGATGTAGGAAAGAATTTTGCTGATTTTGCCTCACACGGATTAAAGCTCACAGGTGGTGCAGGAGTACGTTTTAAATTATCCCAAAAAGATAATGTAAACTTTCGTTTAGATGTGGCTGGTGGTATTGGTAGCCCTCCAAAACCTTATTTTAATCTTGCAGAAGCCTATTGATAGCAGCGAATAAACATTTAATTTTGTATGATAAAATATTAAAAAAATGCAATTTTAGGAATAAGATTGTATTTTTCTTTTTAATCTCAATACAAAATTTTATTACTAAAAAAATAAAAATATTAGAAAAATAAAACAAAAAATACTATCTTTGCGTATGATTTATTAAGTTTTGTCTATAATCACTTACTTTTAAGGAAATTTATAGTTTTACCAATCAAATTGGGAATATTAGAATAATACAATATCATATAATTTACTTATTGCCCTAAATTGAACCAAACTACATCTTATCAATTAAATTTTTATTCAATTAAAATCAATGAAAGACATTCACAAAGACATTTACAAAAGTAAAAACAAGCTGACTACGAGCTTTGCTACTTTTGCAATCACGCTTGGACTTGCGGGAATTGTGTTCTCAGGTTGTAAAAAACAAGAAGTTTTAGCACCTACGACAACAACACCAGAAGTAGAACAACCCGCAATGATGCAGCCGTTTTCTACCCCAGAAACGCAACAAGCAGCACGCATTGCAGCAGACAAAAAACTCCTTGAAGATGCCCTAAAAGGTGGTTTGGAAGTTGTAACAGATGCCACGCCTTCCTCCAATGAAAGAGGAACACTAGACACAAGAGCTTTGATAAATGGCTCTATTATTGGACATAATATTACAGGTTATCAACAACCTTTTATCTCCCCAAATAATAACCTCATTGCACATATTGCAGAACTTTTGAAAAGATTTGAATATACCATTGCTTTTTCAAACGGGATTTTGACTGCTACTCGTGCAGGCGGAAATACAAATGGTGCAAGAATTATCACTATCAAAAACGGATTTAGCACCGTTAATTATATCAATGCAAGTGGTGGCGGAATGTCTGTCAATATGCCTGAAACAGCTACTATTATCAACGGAAGCGTTTTTGCGAATGCTCGTGTTATTGCGGCTTTGGCTGGAGCAACTGTTATTGATTGGGACGCTGACACAAGAAGTTTACAAACTTTTTATTATGAAGTAAACGACTCTGGTATTTATTTTTATGGAACACAACAAAATGCTATCACAACAGATGTAGCAGGAAATCAAAAGTATATTACAGGTGAGCCAAACGCATTTTTTGACCCAAATAAACCAACCATTATTTATACTCACGGTTGGCAAAAAGGTGGCGTAACAAGCAGAGGACGTGAAGGATTTTTATTTACAGAAGATAATCAATGGCAAAATGTCCAAAATTATTGGAGAAATGCAGGTTGGAATGTAGGTATTTTCCATTGGATACAAATGGCTGATGACGACTGGGGCGCAATGCCTGTGGATACAGAAAAGAAAATTTATGATGCTAATTCTAATATTGGTATGCGTTGGAAAAAATCTGATGGAAATTTTGCTACAAGAGGAAATCCAACTATCAATGTAACACAAATTTACCGCCAAGAATACCTCAAAATTGCAGCAGTTGCGAGTGCTGAAATACGTTTAATAGGCAATTCTTTGGGTGGAAATATGACTATTGCAATGGGTAGAGAACTTGCTATCAATGGCTCACGTTTACCAAACCGCATCAGCCTAATGGACCCTTATTGGGACGGACAACTCAATGGTAGTGATGGTATTACAGTTCCTGGAAATCTTGCAGATAATAAAGCCGTAGGCGCAGACGGTGCAGCTCGTTTGTATAATGGTGGCGTGGCTATAGAGTATTTCCGTTCTAGTATTGCAGGACAACAAGGCTATAACAAAGCAGTAGCAGATATTTGTGCATATACGAATTTTGTACCTGGTTATACCAGTAATCCTATTGTTAAACATACACAACCAACACGCCAATATTTATGGGCTTTAGCCTTTAATCCGCCTGCTGTGGGTACTTCACCACGTACAAGCAATACTTTTGTACGTAATATGATGGTTACTCAACTTTTTTGGAATCATACAGGCGGAACAGCCACAGCAACGCCTGCTGATGATGTTTTTGTAGTGCAAAGCGGAAAACCATAATTTGGTTTTTAGTAAAATCTTAATTGCTTAATAATAAAACTAAAAAAGCCTTTTCAAATTTTGGAAAGGCTTTTTTATGTCTAATTCTTTCAAAAATAATCTCCAAGTTTTTTGTTTTATAAAAAACATTTTCCTACATTTGTAGAAATATTTCTCATCTTTACGCTTTTTATATGATAAAACGCCCAAACGCCCAAACGCCCAAACGCCCAAACGCTTATTAGCGGTTTTGCTTTGTTTGTTGGTATTATATGGCTGTAAACGCCATCTTTTAGACCCACTAAATCCACAAACACAACTTCCTCCAAAAGTCCAACTTGACAAAGTAAAAGGCTTTTACGAGAATGGTAGGTACAAAAACCAACCAAAACGCTCTTCTCCTAACGGCAACGAAAGAATGACTGCCCAAGATTCTGCTCGTTTCAAAGATTTTGAACCACAATGGGACAAAACACAAGTAGAACTTTTGCCCAACAACGAAAAAATGCTGATTGTACCTGTGGTACGGTTTTTGAGAGTAGATTACAATGAAAATATTGGTTTTATTCGCAGGCTTTGCATACGTGTAGATGCCAATGATGATTTTTTGGAGGCAAATATTGTAGAACTGGTAGGAAATCTTAACTTTGTAAAAGAAAATCATAACGCCATTTTCAAAAATTATAAAGAAAATAATATTACTGGATTTTCTGGAGTAGTGGCTACTTATGGACTGAATTATGACAAAATCAGTACAAAAGAATTTAATAATGGTATTGGTAACACTTGCGCAAATTGTTTAATTGTACTTGTTGTCGGGGATTGCATTATTATTACTGATAATGGTGGAAATGTGATATTGGAGGTTTGTGGTGATGGAGGGAGTGGTGTTGGTGGAAATGGTGGCGGAAATGGTGACGCACCTAATTGTACTTGTATTCGTTGTTCACGTCCACCAGGAGGCATTCCAAATCCTAGTGGACCAATAACTATTCCTAATGTACCCATTATTACTCCTAATAATACGCCACAAACACCGCAAACGCCGCCTTATGTAAATCCTACTTATACGCCACCTGGACCTATTTATACGCCAATTTATGATCCGAGTGGAACTGGAACTGATACTGGTAGTGGTGGGACATATAATCCACCACCAATACCTCCAAAAGGGTACCAAATTCCAGTGGTAGTGCCAACAGTAGTAACACCCACGACAACAGTTATACAACCATCTACAACTCTACCTCCAATGCCATTTCCTGGCATGGTTTTGGGTGATGATTTGGTTTGGTATTTCCCAGATAATGGTGTGTCGTGGGGAAATGATTGGGGAGATGGCGTGCCAAGAGATGCAGACGGAAATGAATTAGATGCAGATGGAAATCTAGTTCAACTACCTTTGCCTAATAATGTGGTAATAGATGATGTTAGTTGGGATAGAAGCACGTATGGTGTAAAATTTAAGTGTATCTTAAATAAATTACTTAAAAACCCAATAGTGCAGAGACATTTACACGCTCATTATACACCTGCCAACCCGTTGAGAATTAAATTTGAACAAATAAGCGGTACCAGAAGTATGTTTGCAAATGCAAATTTTGACGAAATGAATAATACCATTACAGTTAATAGTGATAAATATAATATTTTCAATGATGCTCCAGATGCCTATTTAGCAACTACAGTTTTTCACGAAATAATACACTCTTTTATTGATGGTGTGATTAAAGATTATGCCATTGCTAATCCTACTTTGAATTTTGAAAGAGATGGCGCAAACAGCAGTAATCCTGATGTGAAAATGATACACGACTATTATTATGGTGCTGGTAAAAATTACTACATTCCAGGTGATGCTAATCAAGCACAACATAACCTTATGGCTGAGAAATACCTGACAACTATTGCTAAATTTGCTTGTTCTATTGCTGGTGTACCAATAACAGCCAAAAATATAAATACTTTGCTTCCTCTGGCTTGGAAAGGGCTGAGTATTAATGAACCAGGGGTTCAAATAGTAAAGACTTGGGCTGATATGCCAGATGCAGAAAAAAACATTATGAAGAAGAAAATGGAAAGCATTAATAAAAATACTCTTTTGACAAACCCAAATTTTAAATGTAATAATTAGAAAAATGAAACAAATCCAAATGATACTTTTTGCAATGCTTGTATTAACATTGCAAATAAATGCGCAACAACCAAGTACTGGGGGGAATCTTTATTTTCGTTTTGATGAACCTAGTACTGATGCCAAACAACGGTTTTTAACTACACCAACTAGCAACGGTATTATTTATGAAGATACTTATTGGTATCTATACCCTTGTTTGTTGGATAGTTCAGTGGACCCATCACTACAAACATTAGACAAAAGTGTTTTCATAACTGTACCAATCAGCCAGCTAGTACAGTATGATGTGATGACCATACAGGATTTTTGTCAAAGATGCGCTACTCTTGGTGCAACAGCACAAAATGCGTGGCTAAAACCTTATGTGCTT
>JAYVHJ010000256.1:0-4828 GCA_043771315.1 Raineyaceae bacterium | reverse complement strand
GTAAAAACGAAAAATTATTTGAATTTACAAATTATTTAAATGGCATAAAAAATGGTAATTTTCAAACAATACAAGATGATAGTTTAACTACTGGTAATTATAAAAACAATGAATTAGATGGTACTTACAAAGTCTATATAGACTCTAATAGAATGTTTGTGGGAGGAATAATAAGCACAGATTTAACTCAACTTATATTAATAACAGAAGGGCAATATTTGCAAGGAGAAAAAACTGGAAATTGGAGAAATTATGATATTTCAAAATCCCTAACAGATGAAGGAAATTATTCACAAAATCTAAAATTTGGAGAATGGAAGTACTATTATCCAAATTATGCAAAGAAAGGTGGTGGAACAGAGGAATATGCAAAAGAATTATATTTAACTGAAAATTATTCAGAAGGAAAGCTAAATGGTACTTCTACAAGATTTTCCCATTTAAAAGTAGAAGCATATCCTTGTGATGAAGTTGATAACAAAGGAAGTAGGATTGATACTTGTAAAAGATTAATTTATGTAAAGTCAAGTGAGTATTCCAATTATGTGAATGATGAATTAAATGGAAATTATGAACTGAGAAATTCAGATGGAGAAGTTATTACCAAAGGATTTTATGTTGATGGTAAAAGTAATGGTTTATTCATAGAAAAAAACGTAAGAAAAAATATTAAAAATACCTATATAAATGTTACTGAAGAAGGTGCTTATAAAAATGGTGAAAAAAATGGTAGATGGGTTGAAACCAATAATAAAAATAAATTAGTTAGAGTAATAAATTACAATGACGGAATATTTGATGGTGAATACATAGAATATAATGAAAACGAAAAACCAGAATTTGTAATAAAATATGAATATGGCTATGTAAAACAATTAGTCATTAACGGTAATAAAGGAATATCTAAAACTGACCAATTTGATGTATTGCAAAGGACAGAAAGTTATTTAAAATGTGTTAGAACTACATATTTTCAAAATTCAACTACTTCACAAGAATTTTGGATAAGGAATGATAATCCAAAGGATTTTAATTGTTTAGTAGATTTTCTTCAGAAAACGAATAATGAAACTCCTGAAAATTTAGGTTACAAAGATGGAGAGTATGTTTTGTCGGCAATAAACGGACAAGTGCTTCAAAGAGGTCAGTATCTTAAAAAAAACAAAATAGAATTGTGGACATATTACTTTTATGACCAAAACGTAAAATTAGAAGTAAAATACACAGATAACGTAAATGTAGGAGAAGAATATACTAGCTTACAAGGAACTCCTCTAAAACCTTTCACAGGTGAATTTGAATACATTGATGTTGAAAAAAACATAAAAGAAGTAAGAAAGATTAAAGAAGGTTTAAGAAATGGAAAAACATCAATTCTAGATTTGAAAACGCAAAAAACTATAAAAAAAGAGATGTATAAGGACGGGAAGTTAAAAGAGTAATTATTGTTTAGATTTTAGGCTTTTGTAGTTCTAATGTGGTTTATTCCAAAATAAAAAAGCCTTTCCAAAATTTGGAAAGGCTTTTTTATTGTTTATACGAATTGATATTACACTTCAATTATTTTTCTATTTCTGCTAAAAACTCAACCACCGCTAAAAATCAGTAATAGAAATCATAACAATTTGATTATGAACATTTTGTATTTAACTCATAATTCATAACTCACAATTCACAACTTAATTAGCACTTGCTGTAGAAGTTGTTTCTTCTTTTTGCGTATATTCTTCCAATGGAATGCAACTACACATCAAATTTCTATCTCCATACGCACTATCAATGCGACTAACGGCTGGCCAAAATTTAGCATTTTTTACATACGGCAACGGATAAACCGCCTTCTCACGAGAATATGGGTATTCCCACGTACTAGAAAGTGCCACCACAGCCGTATGAGGTGCATTTTTCAAGACATTATTATCTTGTGGATATTTGCCGTTTTCTATTTCTCTTATTTCCTCACGCACCGCAATCATAGCATCACAAAAACGGTCTAATTCGTCCTTGCTTTCACTTTCTGTTGGCTCAATCATTAGTGTTCCTGCCACAGGAAACGACAATGTAGGAGCGTGAAAACCATAATCCATCAGTCTTTTTGCCAAATCTTCTGCCTCAACACCAAACTTTTTGAAATCTCTACAATCCAAAATCATCTCGTGTGCTGCACGTCCTTGTGAGCCTGTATAAAGCACATCAAAATGACCATTTAGGCGTTCTTTAATGTAATTTGCATTCAAAATAGCCATTTCAGTAGCACGAGTCAAACCATCTCCACCCATCATAGCAATATACGCATAAGAAATAGCCAAAATACTTGCACTTCCGTAAGGTGCAGCAGACACCGCTCCCATATTATTTTTATTGATTTCCACAACTACGTGGCTTGCTAAAAATGGCTCTAAATGTGCTTTCACGCAAATAGGACCCATTCCAGGACCTCCACCACCGTGAGGAATACAGAATGTTTTATGCAAATTCAAATGGCAAACATCAGCCCCAATATTAGCAGGAGAAGTCAGCCCAACTTGTGCGTTCATATTAGCACCGTCCATATAAACTTGTCCACCATTTTCGTGAATAAGTGCGCAAATTTCTTGTATAGCTTCCTCAAAAACACCGTGAGTAGAAGGGTAAGTAACCATCAAACAAGAAAGGTTGTCTTTATGTTGCAACACTTTTTCTTTCAAATCTACTAAATCAATGTTTCCTTTTTCATCTGTTTTAGTAACGACAACAGTCATTCCAGCCATAACGGCAGAGGCAGGATTAGTGCCGTGAGCAGATGCAGGAATAAGAGCAATATTTCTGTGTGTATCACCATTTTTGAGGTGATAACCACGAATAGCCATAAGTCCAGCATATTCACCTTGTGCGCCAGAATTTGGTTGCAAAGAAACAGCATCAAAACCAGTAATTTCTTTCAACCATTCTGTTAGGTTTTGGCACATTTCCATATAACCTTGCGCTTGATTAAGTGGCACAAATGGGTGAATTGCGCCCATTTCTTTCCAAGTAACAGGTATCATTTCTGCCGTTGCATTAAGTTTCATTGTACAACTTCCCAAAGAAATCATAGAATGAACTAATGATAAATCTTTATTTTCCAAATACTTCATATAACGCAACATCTCGTGTTCTATATGATATTTGCTAAAAACTGGGTGTGTCATATACGCTGATTTTCTTAGCAAATTTTCAGGAATATTAAGAGAAATTTCGTTTGCCAAATCATTTATTTTAAAAGAAATATCTTTGCTTTCAGCCGTTGAAAGTACATTTAGGATTTTCTCAACGTCTTCAACTGTTGTGGTTTCGTCAAGAGAAATTCCAATAAAATTGCCCTCAAACATACGGAAATTCATTTCGTGTTTTTCTGCAATTTCTTTCACTTTTGATTTGTCAGAAACCGCTATTTTGAGTGTATCAAAGTGGTTTTGTGTTTCAATGGTAAAGTTTAGTTTTTGTAGAGATTGTTTTAGCAGGTTTGTAAGCCCAAAAATACGTTCTCCAATAGCTCTAAGCCCTTTTGCACCATGATAAACGCCGTACATTCCAGCCATTACTGAAAGTAAAACCTGTGCAGTACAAATGTTTGAAGTAGCTTTTTCTCTACGAATATGTTGCTCACGAGTCTGCAAAGCCATTCTATAGGCTTTATTGCCCTTTGCATCAAGCGACACACCAATAATACGACCAGGAATATATCTTTTAAATTCATCTTTTGTAGCAAAAAATGCTGCGTGAGGACCACCATAGCCCATAGGCACACCCATACGTTGCGAGCTACCCACTACAACGTCTGCGCCCATCTCACCAGGAGGTGTAAGTAGCGTAAGTGCTAGTAAATCAGATGCTACTGCTACAAAAACTCCTAATTCTTTGGCAGTTGCAATTTGTGCAGAATAATCAAAAACTTCACCATTTCCTGCTGGATATTGCAACATAATACCATAAATATTGGTATCTGTAAGGTCTATTTTGGTATGGTCACCTACTAAAATATTGATACCAATAGGCGTTCCACGAGTTTTAAGAACATCTATTGTTTGTGGAAAACAAAGCTCTGACACAAAAAAAGTATTAGCATTTTTGCGTTCTCCTTTGCGTTGAGCGTGTAGCATTGTCATAGCTTCTGCTGCTGCTGTTCCTTCGTCTAAAAGAGAGGCATTAGCAATTTCCATTCCAGTAAGGTCAATTACCATTGTTTGGTAGTTGATAAGTGCTTCTAGTCGCCCTTGTGCAATTTCTGCCTGATAAGGTGTGTAGGCGGTGTACCACGCAGGATTTTCTAGTATATTTCTTAGGATTACGTTGGGCGTAAAGTTGTCGTAATAGCCCATTCCTATATAAGATTTGAAAATTTTATTTTTCTGTGCAATTTTCTTAAAAGAAGTTAAAAATTCTTGTTCAGTTTGCGCTTGTGGCAGATTTAGCGGTTTTTTGAGCTGAATAGATTTTGGGATAGTTTGGTCTATGAGTTGTTTCATAGAAGTTGCCTTAATAAAATCAAGCATTGCTTGCGTTTGAGCGGCATCAGAGCCGTTGTGGCGTTGCTCAAACTTTTCAAAATTACGAAGATTAAGTTTCATTTATAAGAAGATATTTATTGCCTAAATTATTTGAGTTTAATACACAAATTTAAGCAATTTTGTTTAAAAATGCAAGAAATGAAAAATCCAGTTTAAAAAATTTTATATATCAAAAAGAAATAGTACATTTGCAAAAAAGATTAACTATTATGCGTAAATGGATACTGTTCTTAGAAGTAAATCAGAAGAAAATACAAAACTAGCTAACTTAGCCATACAAGAAACTTACTATGCTTCTA
>JAYVHJ010000255.1:0-3817 GCA_043771315.1 Raineyaceae bacterium | reverse complement strand
ACTGCTTATAGCTTAAATGCTGGTGTTACTGGTAATACTGCAAGTGTTGTTTATAGTGTATCTAGTTTGCCTGCTGGTCTTAGCATTAACGCTAGTGGTATTATTTCTGGTACTCCTACTGCACCTACTGCATCAGCTACTTATACTGTTACGGCTACTCAAGGTACTTGTATTGTTACGCAGGGTTATACTTTTGCAGTGGCTTGTGTAGGAATTACAATAACTCCTACTACACTTGCTAATGGTATTGTTGGTACTGCCTACACACAAACTGCTACACAAACTGGGCTTACTGGTACGGCAGTTTGGTCTGTTACTGGAACTCTTCCAAATGGTTTAACTATTGCGCCAACTACTGGAATTATCTCTGGAACACCTACAACTACTGGTACATTTCCTTTTGTTGTTAATGTAACAGATGGAGCTTGCTCTCAAACTCGTAATTACTCTGTTGTAGTGGCTTGTCCTACACTTGTGTTTGGTGTTACAACTGCTACTGGCGCAACTGTTGCTGCTGCTTATAACTTAAATGCTGGAGTTACTGGCAATACTGGTACTATTGTTTATAGTGTTTTACCTGCTTTGCCTGCTGGTTTAAGTATTAATGCTGCTACTGGTGTTATTAGTGGTACACCTACTGCAGTCACTACTTCTGCTACGTATGTGGTTACTGCTACGCAAACTGTTGCTTGTTTTGCTACGCAATCTTACACTTTTGGGGTCATTCCTAATTGTACACCTGTAATATTGAGTGGTGCGGGTCTGCCTGATGCTATTGTAGGTACACCTTATACACATACTTTTACGGCTACTGGTGGTAGTGTTGGTGCAACATATACGTTTAGTACGTCTGTACCTTTGCCTGCTGGTCTTTTATTGAATGCTGCTACAGGAGTTATCTCTGGAACGCCTACATTGCCTGCTAATATTACTTTTTTAGTAACTGCAAGAACGCCTGCACCTAATAATTGTTCTACCACTATTGGTTATAACTTAACCGTTAAACTTAATGCTATCACAAGTGTAGATAATTCTTTAGCTAATTTGGTTAAAGTTTCTCCTAACCCTTCTAATGGTGATTTTAATGTTGATTTTGGTACAATAAATATGGCTAAATCTTCTGTTCGTGTTTATGATGCACAAGGTAAAGTTGTATTTACTGCGGAAAACAGCAGTAATTTGATGACTATTTCTCTTGATAAGTTTGCTAATGGTATTTATTTGTTAGAAGTAAAAACTGAAAGCGGAAGGATTACTAAGAGATTAGCTAAACAATAGACAACAATATCAATAAAGACTGATTACCTTTATTGATAAAAGATTAGGATAACAAAAAGCACTCTTCAAATGTAAAATTTTGGAAAGTGCTTTTTTATTTATATCAGGCAAAATACATTCTAAAAATAATTAGGCAACAACACAATAAAACCATTATATTTGCCTAGTTTAGTCAATAAAAAACCAAAAAACTCTAAATGTCTAGGTTTGCACCAAAATTAGATTCTTTCCTTTTAGCTAATATTCTTACATGGGTATTTTTGCTTACTATCAACACCACTATTTATTTGTTTTTGAGCATTGGTAGTGAGTCTTGGAACTTCAGTATTGGCTCATATTTTCAAGGGATTTTACTTAATATTTTCTTTCTTGTAGTATTTTTTGCTTTGCGTTATCTTACAGAAAAAGATAAGGAATACAACCCATTGGGCCTACTTAGGCAGGCTTTTTGGGTGGGGCTTTTTGGTGTATTTGCCTCTGTTTTGGTAGAAAGTTTGCTGGTTGTTTTTGGCAGTAATCTGTTTAGTAATGGAGTGAAAAAAATCAACTTTTTTTATAATTTTAATAGTTTATTTTTCACTGTTTTTGTTAATTATTTGTTCTTTATTTTCAAAAATCTTACATCAAATCAAGCAGGAACACGTACACTTTATGTATGGAATATTTTTCAATATTTGCTTTTTGGCTGTCTTATTTTTAACTTTTTCCAGATAGACTTACTACAAATTCCCACTATGGTTGCACTAGGGATTTTGTTTCTTTTTAGTGCTTATTTGTCTGGGAATATGCGTTGGGTTGCTTATTTACGTAGTTTTCAGAAGGTACAAGCCATTGGCGTTTTACTAGGAATTTTGCTTATTTCTGCTTATTTTTTATTTATTATTGGGATTTATTATGACCAAAAAATAATTAGTTCTGACCTTGCGTATAGCACTTATATTTTTGGAATGTTGGGTTTTGTACTGCTTTATGGTATTTTTTCTTTACTTGTTTTAGCCTTTAATTTGCCCACTACGGCAGTTTTTGAACAAAAACTTGATGCTATTTTTGCCTTCCAAAAACTCACGCAATCTATGCAAATGGACACAAATGAGGAAGAAATTTATAGCGCACTTCTCCAAAATTCGCTTAATATTACCAGTGCGCAAGCGGGATATATTGAGGTAAAAGGAGAAAATAACAATCCTACTACTTATATAAAACAAGGCATAGATAATGCTGTTTTTGAGGAAATAAACGAAATTTTTACACAAAATTTGCCAAAAAATAACAAACAAAATAGTAAAGCAGAAGCACTAGAAAATATTGGTTTTGAGTCTTTTTTAAGCAAAAATTTGCTGGCTCGTAATGAAACTATTGCAACAATGATGCTTTTCAAACAACAGCCTAATGGCTTTAATGAAGAACAAAAAGAACTTATTGAAGCATTCACAAGGCAAACAAGCATCACGCTTGAAAATAGTCGTTTGTTTTCACAAGCTATTGATAATGAAGGACTTAAAAAAGAAATGGCTATTGCCACGAAAGTACAACAGTCGCTTTTACCCAAAAATTTTAATATCAGCCCACATTTTGAACTAGATGCGTTTTCATTTTCTGCCCGAGAAGTAGGGGGAGATTATTATGATATTTTTCCTGTCAATGAACACCAAAATTTTATTATTATTGGTGATGTGTCAGGGAAAGGCACAAATGCAGCTTTTAATATGGCGCAAATGAAAGGAATTTTTCAGAGTTTTGCGCATATGGAACTCTCCGTAAGGCAGTTTTTGTGGTACGCAAATATGGCTATAAGCAGATGTTTGGAAAAAAGTTCATTTATTACGGTTACATTGATGCTTATTGATACAGAAACACAAAAAATTACTATCACACGTGCTGGACATTGTCCTACGCTTTATTTTAGTAATCAAACAGGGCAAAGTAACTATTTGGAGGATAAGGGGTTAGGGCTTGGAATTGTACGTGATAAAAAATTCGCAAAATTTATCAAAACAATGGATATTCATTATAAAAGTAATGATATGATGCTTCTATACACAGACGGACTGACAGAGGCGCATAATCCTGCACGTGACGAATATGGCTACGAAAATCTTAAAAACTTTTTTGATGAAAATAAGAATATGCCTTTGAAAGCCTTTCACGACAAACTTACTACTGAAATAATGCAATTTTGTACTCCCAATCCACCTGATGATGATTGTACGTCTATTGTAATTAGGTTTAAATAGTTTTGCTTTATGTAATTGTGCTTTATGAAATATCATTTGATTCATAGAGCAAATGAAGTATTGCGTGACATCTCAATATTCAATACTGATATTTCCATATTCAACGCTGATATCTTAACATTCAACGCTGACATCTCTATATTCGACGCTAATATCTTAACATTCAACGCTGACACCTCAATATTCAACGCTGATACCTTAATATTGAACACTGATACCTCAATATTCAATGCTGACACTTCAATATTGAACACTTAGTAAATAAAAAACACCTTCCAAACATTAAGTTTGAAAGGTGTTTTTTG
>JAYVHJ010000254.1:0-3986 GCA_043771315.1 Raineyaceae bacterium | reverse complement strand
AAGTCAGTTTTTAATTTTTGAATATTTGTAACTTTATTCAAAACAGAAGATTTTTCTAGCATTATAATTAACATCTTTTGATAAGTTACTTCTCCGCCGTGAAACCCGTCAATTGTTTCATTATCATTAGAATTACAAGAAGTTACACTTGAAAAGTCATAAATTTCATAATTATAACTATCAAAAGTAGGCTTTATTTTTGTATAAATTTCTTTTAAATAAGCATAATTATTACTTTCATTCATTGTATTATAAACTTTATCAGCAAATGGTGGTAAAAAAGCTATTACATTGATTTGATTTACTTTACAGTATTTAAGAAATTCATTTAGCTTAATCAATGCTATTTCATTGACTGATTTGCCATATTGAAAACGCCTATTACCTTGTTTTATTCTGTCTAATGTATTTGAATATTGATAGTCTATGGCGGTTGTATCATTATTTATTAACTTAGTAATCTGACCTCCATAATACATACTTCCATCATTAACAAATCCCGTATTGTTTATGACTGCATTAAGTCCTATTTTACAAATAAAATTATCTTCTTTTAAATTACTTAAATGATATTTTTTGTGATACAAATCTTCATAAACTGTCTGAAAAGTGGGAAATATTTTTGGAATAGCTGTAAAACTATTTTGCCAAGATGTTACTTTTGGTGTTTTATCCAAAGCGTCAAAGGAGGCATTAAACATCCATTGGTCAAGCCCTAAAATAAGATATTTTGGTAGTTTTTCTTTGGGCAAACTTTGCAAAAAAGGCTTAAAATCATTGATACTTGTAATGGTATAGCCTGCATTATAAAAAGATACATCAAACATATTTTTTCTAAATGGCAATACCCTAGAAGAACCCAATGCCCAAATGGTTTTATTCTCATTTGAATTGAGATAAGTCCATTTTAAAAAGTTATAATTCTGCTCATTAAAAGCATATCCTACCAAATATTTTTCTTTCTTTGTAACAATACTATCAATTGTATGATAATTTTCTTTTGATTTCCACAAAATATAAAAAGGTAATCCAAGACAAACAAGTAAAGGACATAAAAATAAAAGTGTTTTCTTTGTAAACTCAAACATTTTTCTTCGTTAAAATTGAAAATAGATAAATGGTTGTTCACTACCGCTATTAAGGGCAATAAAAATAACCAACACATAATAAAAACTCCAAGAAATTATTTTAGGATAGCCTAAAAACAATTTTTCTATTGCATAATTTTGTTCTCTACCCAACCATTCAACAATAATAAATAGTAGTAAAACAATGATTTTACCATTCAAAACCATTCCTTGAAGCATATAATAAGTATCTCCATAACCACTTTTATTTGTAAGTCCTACCAACATTTTTGCTACAATATCAAAAGCTTGTGTAATGCTTTCTGCCCTAAAAAATATCCAAGCAAAACTTGTTAGTAAGAAGGTAATTAAAATACTTATTAGCTCCCTAAAAGAAGGTAAGACACGCCCTTTTGCGACAATCTCTAAATCATTTCTATTAGTATTAAAAATAATAGATGGCATTATAAACAAAGCATTCAGAAGACCCCAAACAATAAACGTCCAGTTTGCTCCATGCCAAAAACCACTCACCAAAAAGATAATAAAAGTATTCCTAATTTTATAAAAAGTCCCCCCACTACTTCCTCCCAAAGGAATATATAAATAATCTTTAAACCAAGAAGACAAGGAAATATGCCATCTACGCCAAAATTCTGCTATACTTCTTGAAAAATAAGGATATTTGAAGTTTTGCAAAAGCTCAAAACCAAATAATCTAGCTGTACCCAATGCAATATCAGAGTAGCCAGAAAAATCTCCATAAATTTGAAATGCAAAAAGTACCGCACCTAGTAATAAAGTAAGCCCAGAATAAGTTGAGTCTAACGCAAAAATTTGATTAGCATAAGCGGCACAACTATCCGCAATAACAACCTTTTTAAACAGTCCCCAAAGTATTTGTCGTAGCCCATCAACAGCTTTATGATAATCAAAAACTCTTCCTTTTTCTACTTGTGGCAACAAATGTGTAGCCCTTTCTATTGGTCCTGCTACCAAGAGAGGAAAAAAACTTACAAATAAAGTATAATCTACCCAGTTACGAGTTGGTCTGACACGCCCATTATAAATATCAAACACATAAGAAAGTCCGTGAAAGGTATAAAACGAGATTCCGACAGGTAAAATGATTTTTAGCGTTGAAATATTAGCATTTAACCCAAAATTTTGAATAAAATCTGCAAAAGAAGTAACAAAAAAGTTATAATATTTGAATGTTGCAAGGAAGCCAAGATTAATACCAACACTAATAATAAGCCAAATCTTCTTGTTTTTATTTGTTTTTCCTTGATAAATTTTAATTCCTGTAAAGTAATCTAAAAAAGTAGAGAACGCCAGCAAAAATAAGAACCGCCAATCCCAACAACCATAAAAGAAATAACTTGCAAGGAGTAACAAAACATTCTGTAATTGTCGTCTTTGTGTTCCTAATAGCCAATAAAGAATAAAAACAACAGGCAAAAACAAAGCATATTGTAAAGAATTAAATATCATTTCAAGGTTTTTAGTTTATTTGTTCCAATATTTATAAAAATTTTTTACACATTGTGCTACTTTCTCTAGCTCAACATCTGTAATCCCTGTGGAACAAGGCAAACTTACACTCTTTTCATATACTTTAAAGGAGTTATTATCTTCCGTAACATACAAATCATCTTTAAACATAGCCAAAAGATTCATTGGAAGCCAAAAAGGACGTACTTGTATCTGATTTTCAGTTAGATGTTTGATAAGTTCTTTTTGACTTTCTGCACAAATAGTAAAAAGCCAATGATTAGGATTTGTATTTTCTGTGTTTTCTTGAAAAGTAATAGGCAAATCTTTAAATTGCTCTCTATAAAAGCTATTTATTTGTGCCTTTCTAAGTAAAAATTGAGGCATTTGTTCTAATTGGGCTACTCCCATAGCTGCAAGTAGGTTTACCATACGGTAATTGTAGCCTATTTCGTCGTGTATATACTCAAAACTATCTGATTTTGCTTGTGTAGTAAGATGTTTTGCACGTTTAGCAAATGTTTCGTTATCCGTAACAATCATTCCACCACCACCAGTAGTCATTATCTTATTCCCATTAAAACTAAAACAACCAAAATCACCAAACGTACCAGCGTGTTTATCATTTTGATATGAGCCAAGAGCTTCCGTAGCATCTTCCACAACAGAAAGATGATACTTTTGTGCTATTTCTTGTAGTTTTTTCATTTCACACATATTACCTAGTACGTGTACAGGCATAATTGCTTTAATTCTGCGGTGATTTTCTTTCAAAAAACATTCATTATCTTTTGTATAAGTGTGTTCACCTAAAAATTTCTCTAATAAAACAACATCTAACTGCCAAGTATTAGTAAAAACATCTACCAAAAGAGGACTGGCATTACAATAACGAATAGAATTTGCGCTTGCAATAAATGTAATATTAGGTAAAATTACATAATCATTAGCTTTTACACCTGCTATTTGAAGAGAAATATGTAGCGCAGATGTCCCATTAACAACGGAAACCGCATATTTACTTCCTACATACGCTGCAAATACTTTTTCAAAGCCATCTACAAATGACCCGACAGAAGAAACCCAACTCGTGTCAAGACATTCTTTTATATATTTCCATTCGTTGCCTGCGAGATTAGGTACAGAAAGAGGTATCATATAGTTTAGGTTAAGTTTATTTGAATTTTATAATAATTATTGAGAATTTTTAAGTGTAAGTTGGTGTTTTTGTCGTGAAAGTTGGTGTTTTTTGCGTGTAAGTTTAGGATTTTGTCGTGTAAGTTGGTGTTTTTGTCGTGAAAATTGGTGTTTTTGTCGTGAAAGTTGGCGTTTTTGTCGTGTAAGTTGGTGATTTTGTCGTGTAAGTTGGTGATTTTGTCGTGTAAGTTGTCAGTGTTTAATTTTTATTTGTAAAATTACATTTAA
>JAYVHJ010000253.1:0-33845 GCA_043771315.1 Raineyaceae bacterium | reverse complement strand
TTTCACCAATAATAAAAATTTTGCAGAACTTGCAGAAAATATTGAAAAATTGGGTAAATTGCGTGAGTTAGAAAACGAAATTAACATTTTAATCCCTACCATTATGCCCTTTGACATAGATTTCAGAGATACGCCCACTTGGAGAAAAGCCCAACTTGAAGAAAAATTTGCTACTGCTAAGGCAATGCTTATAGACAAAATGCCTATTGCGCAAATAGCTAAGTTTACAGGGCTTACGCTGGAGCAAATACAAGCCTTAGAAAAAGAAATAAATCCTTAAAATACAAAAGGCTAGCAACTCTTTGCTAGCTTTTTTGTGTGTTATCAGATAATAGTTAAAAAAATAGCTGGATTTTATCTAAAAACAGTAAAAAAACTCTAATTTTTAGAGATTTTTTATGTTTTTGAACAAAATTTACTGTTTTTTTGAGCCTTTTCCGTCTTCTTTCCGTATGTTTTGCGTATTTTTCCGTATGTTAGTTTTTACTTTCCGTCTTCTTTCCGTATTCTTCCGTATGTTAGTTTTTGCTTTCCGTCTTCTTTCCGTATTCTTGCGTCTTTTTCCGTCTTTTTGCCTTTGTTGTATTTTAGCATTAGTGACACCGACAACGCACTAGGTCAAACAAGGTATTTAAGCACTTCTATGAGCAAAAAGCCACCGTATTAGTGTGGCTTTTTTTGTATCTAAATGGGTAAATTGTTTTCTATTGCTTTTACTTCATCAATACTTAATTTTGTAAATTTAGCCACTTGCTCTATGGGTATTTTATCTATAAGCATTGTGGTAGCAATAGCAAGTTTTTCTTTGAGTTGTCCCTTCAAGTTCTCTTTCTATCTGCTTGCGTGCTTTTAAACAGTTCCAATGTTGTCAAATCAGTATTTTTGAGGTCTTTTTTTGATTTGTTGAGCCGTGAATTTTAAGAAAATAAGAAATTTTTACGTTAATTGAAGATTTACTTAAAAATTATGGCTTTTTCAAAAAAATTTAGTAAAAATTTCTGGTTTTTTGAAAAAAAATTGATAAAATTTCTAGTTTTTAGGAAAAATCTACTGTTTTTAGCAAGTTTTAACTAGTTTTCAACTACTTTTTAATGGTTTTTAACTAGTTTTCAATTACTTTTTAATCACTTTTCAACTACTTTTCAATGGTTTTTAACTATTCAGAGCGGTTTTCAAGTTTTCTAAAACTACAAAACACTTGCAAGCCACTCAACTAAGGCTTAATTTATTTTCTCCAAAAATTTTTCTATTTCGTCTTGCTCAAATCCCCACAAAGCAAGTAGCTTTTTTACTTCTAGGTGAGATATTACTTTTTTTGTTTTAAAATCCTTATCAAATTGAGAAAAATAAGATGATGTTTTCGTCCAAAGTGTTTGGCGAGATATATTTAGGGCTTTTGCTAGTTCTGATTTGCGTAAAAACATCTATTGGGGGTTTAATTAGGCACAAAAATACACAAAACACACTAAATATCAGCAAGTAGCGTAAAGAAACGTAACGCAACGTCAATACAACGTAAAGTATCGTAACAAAACGTAAAATAGCATAATAAATGCCGTTATTTGCCTATTTCGGCAAGTATTTTATTCAGTATTTCCATTGAAGAGAGTTTTTTTATTTTGTTAATAAGCATTTTCTTAGTTTTATCTAGCTCACTTGTGAGCGTATCTTTTGACTTTTTACCTTCTTTGTCAATATACTTATATTTAAACTCTCTCATTAGCATTTTATAGCCGTTGTCGTCATTGTCTTCAGCAGCAGAAGCAAATTTCTGCACAAATTCAGTAGGGACTTTGAATTGCTTGTTAAGGATTTTGTTTTTGAGTGCGTTGTCATCTTTGGTGAGTATATCCAGACCAATAGCAAATTTCTCATCTCGTTGTATGGTTTTTGCAGACACTTGATGTTGCAAAGCAAGTTTATCAATAGTTTTTTGGCTGTGGACAATTTGTCCATCACCTCCGTTTTGCTGGTGGACAATTTGTCCATCAGCGTTTTTTGTGTATTGATTTCCTTTAAAGTCTTCAGTTATTTTTTCTTGTGAATATTGTAAACCTCGTAAATAAGATTTTACTAGTTCACTTATATTTCTCTTTCCTAGCTGATTATTTATCATCCAGTTTTTTACATCTGCCAAATCTTTAAAATCCTTCACCTCAACTCTAAAATCTATTTTTTCATTAGCACAAATCTCATAACGGTTGTGTCCGTCCACGAGTATATATGTACCAGCATTATCCCAAATAATTAGGCTTTCTCTACAACCTTCTAAAATAATACTTTCACGTAATTTATTTTTTTCTTCTTCACTTAAAGGCGGAATAAGTTTTTTTAATTCACTAAGAATAGTGATATTTTGCTTGATAAAGGTATTTGAATCTGTATTTTTATTTCCAACATTTTTGATAAGATTGCTGAAAATATCTATGTTTTTTTTTGTCATTATCCTATGTTGTTAATGCTTGGTATCTTATAAATTTCACACGCTAATTCTACATAATCATACGCTCCACTACTTTTATGGTCGTATTTAAAAACATCAACTTTGTTAATACTAGCTTCTTTTAAACTTACACTTCTACGAATGACACTTGTAAAAATCTTCTCTTTATACTCATCTCTCATTGCAGCAATAATCCCTTTACTCACTACTGTTTTATCAAATTGTGTAAATAAAATGCCTGCTATTTCTAGTTTTTCATTCATTGCATCTTTCAATTTTTCACAAAGTTCCAAAATTGTTTTTGTGCCTGTAATAGCCAAATATTCAGCTTGCGTTACTATAATTACCTCATCAGCGGCAATAATTGCATTGATAGGCAATATTCCTAGTGAAGGTGGGCAATCTATAAAAATATAATCATATTTGCTTTTTATGTTTTCAATAGCTTTTTTAAGTTTAGTATAACCTAACAAATGTTCTGCTTGAAGTGTCATTTCAGCTGTTGCCAAGCTCAAATCAGAGGGAACAAGATGCAAATCATCATAAACTTTGATAATTGGAAGTTTCTCGTTTCTGCAAAGCGTTCCAGTAATATTTTTAGTAGGCTCATTTAGCCCTAAAGATTGCGTAAGGTTGGCTTGTGGGTCTAAATCTATTATTAAAACGTCATTACCTAAAAGCGACAATGCTCTTGCTAAATTAAGGGTTGTAGTGGTTTTTCCTACACCTCCTTTGTGGTTAATGACAGCATAAACAACTGTATTTCTCATAATTATTTGTGAGTGTTTTTTTATTTAATAAATATTGCGTGGGTTATTTAGTCTTTTATCCCAAATTTATTTTTAAGTGTACCAAAAGCGTATGCTCCTTTATTGATTATTTTTGGATTTGTTAGCAAAAATCTCAGATCATAAGCCACTTTAAAAATTTCTGCATCATTGGCATACTCAAGCACTTTTTTTGCCTGAAAATCACTTATGTTCAATTTCATAAGTGTTTCATAAGCTCTTATTCTATCTACTGGAGCAACCCTCACTATTTCTGTATAAGGACTATTTACCTTAGAAGGTTTCACCTCTTCTACAGATATAGCAACTTCTTCTTTTCCTTGAGTGGCTTGCTCGCTTGCTATTGTAGGTTGAAGTGATAGTATTGCTATTCTTTCAGTTTTTTGGAAGGTAAATTCAAGTCTGTCTACTTTTTTACCAACTTTCAATTCTACAAACTCAAAAGCCATATCTGTATTTTCTAGGTCTTTTTGGGCTGATACAATAACATACCTTTTAAAATCTGCATATTTGGTATATTGTTCTACAAGATTCAAACATCTTTTCAACTCTTCTAGATTTATTATTCTTGTTCCAGTAGTTGTGAATTGTTTTAATAATTCATACATACGTAAGGAACTTAAACTTTTTAAAGCAAGTGCTTCAGCAAGTCCAAAAACTGTAAAGTTATTTTGCAAAAGCAGTAAATAAGGTTTTAGCTTTTGGTCAAATGAAATTTCTACAAGTCCTTGACCTTCATAATACTTCACGCTACTCGCAAGACTGATTTGCAAAAGTCCATCAGTTTCTCTTATCTCGCAAACGTGTTGCATTAGCCTTTTGGTGGCTTTTTTGAATTCTGCATATAATGAATCACCTTGCAAATCAAGGTCGTGAATAAGCTCACTAGCATTGATTAGAAGTGGTCTAAATTCTGTATCTTTGGGCTTTATCATTGACACCATTTTTAGAAAAATTCGTTTTTCTAAAAGTGTCATATCAAACCTTCCATTGATGAGTTTATTAGACTGAACAATAAGTGAAGTGTTTTCACTTTGTTTTGGAGTTTTCGGAACTTTCGGAGTTTTTTTGAGCATATTTTATTAGGAAAACACAAATATAATGCAATTAAGCGAATAAAAAAATTATTGTGGAAGTTTATTTTTAGTTTCCACAATTGCCACCAAAAGTTTCCACCTATAAATTGCCCAAATCCACCAAAAGTTTCCACTTTAAGGGCTAAAAATCCACCAAAAGTTTCCACCTTTGACTTTCTTACTCTTATTAATGTATTTAAAAACCTAATACAAAAAACACACGTGTTTTTGTTTTTTACTTTGAAAATCAAAGCGCAAATTTTTCATACGAAGAAAAATTGTTTTGACAGCAAGGATTTTTAAATTAGCTTTTGCCCGAAAACGAAAACCCGAAATTTTTTTGGATTTGGTTTGAGTTTGGTTTTAGTAGCCCGCACTTTGAAAATCAAAGTATATGATTATCAAGTAGTTACGTTTAAGATTGTTTTTGCAACTGATTTTTTGATTTTTCAGTTTTGGTTTTATTTTGTTTTTGCTGGGAGGTATTTACTTATAAGCATATCTTAAAATCAATTTTAACGCACCTCTAAGGCGTTTAAATACCAAAGTTTATAGTTTGTATGTTTGAGAAGTTTTTAACGCAATGGTGAGCGTTTTTGGGCGTTTCGTTTTTTTGGTTTTCTAAAAAAAGAAATCTAGGTTTCATTTTAGCTTTAGTGGGATTTCCAAGATGTAGGTGTGGGTTTTAAAATTGCTTTACTACCACTAGCATCTCTGGCAGTAAAATACTTGCTTTGATGTAATTTAAAGCAAGTATTTAGCGAATTCTATATATGAAAATATATAAATGTAATTTATTTTATAAAATTGTCATATTTTTATGAATAAACCTTTTTAATGACAAATATTTTCCATAGTTGAGGTGTATGGTTAAAATTTTGTTTATTGGCACACCCATTTTGGCAAGTTCTAAGATACGGGCTTTGTCTTTGTCATACATTGTTTTTTGCTTACAGCCAACTGGTTTTCCGAGTTTTGCGCCTTTTGCTTTGAGTGCATTTAGCCCTTCTTTGGTTCTAAACGAGATAAAATCACGTTCTAGCTCCGCTAGCATAGAAAAAATAGTAATCAAGATTTTGTTACTCATATCCAGCACGTTGAGCGGGTTTAAGTCCATATTCTGCTTTACAAGTATCAGGCGGCACTTTTTCTCTTCCATTAGGCTTTTGATAATCTGTAGCACTTCCTGTATGGAACGCCCAAGTCGTGAGAGTTCTGATACAATAACGACATCATTTTCAACGACTTGCGAGAGTAATTCTGTAATTTTACGCTTGTCAGCTGTTTTCCTAGACGACATTTCTACCTCTATCCACTTGTCTATGAGCATTTTACGTTCCGTAGTAAAGCGAGAAATAAGATTTTTTTGGCTTTCAGCGGTTTGTTCTGCGGTGCTGACCCTGATATATCCGTAAACACTCATTTGAGTTGTGAGTTGTAAGTTGTGAATTTTGAGTTAAAATACATTTGTATTTTGATCTTTTGTTAATTTTTCGTATAAAGGTAATAAAAAATAATTATAGTATAGTATTTATTTCATATTATTTGTGGGTTTATTAAATAGTTATGTGTTTTTATAAATGCTCCTTTATACGAAAAAATTGCCCCAGCCCAAAGGAGAAATACAAGTACATTGTTCCAAACAACTGTATTGAAGTCCCCTTTGGGATTTAGTGGCAAACTAGCTTATTTTAGATTTTTTTTGTATTTTTGAGAAAAATTATAAAATATATGGCTGAAGAAAGCAAACCACCCAAAAATAAATATGATATTATTTTCAAAGATAGATTAAAGATAAATTTTTTAGCATTACTGAAAAATAAATTTAACAAAGGCTTTGATTCCTACCAAAACATCACACCTAGTCCTGTTGAGCTTCCTAAAACGCTGGAAAGGAAAGCAGACTTTGTTTTTTTGGCAGAGCAAAACACCAAAGAGTTAGTTTTACACCTAGAAATCCAAACTGTTGATGATATGGATATGGTTAATAGAATGTTTTTGTATGTGGCACTTTTGAACGAACAATACAAAAATATTTATGAAAACATGTCTATTAAGCAAATAGTACTATTTTTGGGCGAAAAATCAGGTGCTATCAGTAAAATGCCATTTGAAAAGGCTTTTACTTCGTTTACATACCGTTACGAACTGATAAATATTAGCGAAATTGACTATAAAGATTTTTTTGGGAGCAAAAATACGCTTATTTTTGCTATTCTAGGGAATTTTAACGGCAACACGAATGTTCAGGTAATAAGCGAAATAGTGGAAGAAAGTATGCTGTTTTTCTTACAAAAAGAAGAACTTGCAGAATTTTTGACAGATTTGATTACTTTGAGTATATTGCGTAAACTAGAAAAAGAAGTAAGATTATATTGTAACCAACTACCTAAAATTATGGCACTAAATATTGATATTACAGAACACCCTTTGTATCAAGAAGGCGAACTCAAAGGCGAACTCAAAGAAAAATTAGCTATTGCAACCACAATGCTACTGAAAGGTTTTACTATTTTTCAGGTTCAGGATATTACAGAACTCACTTTTGAGCAAATCAAAGCATTACAGGCGGATTTGGAAAAAAGAAAATAATTTTAAATGACAAAAATCTACTCAAATGAAGTAGATTTTTGTCATTTAAGCCTTTTTTTGTATAAAAGATGGCAAATTAATGGGTTACAAGTGGGTTACAAGTGGGTTACAAGTGGTTTACCATTTGTAAAATTGTAAAAAATGCTCAAATTTCTTCTAAAAACTCCAAAAAACCTTACTTTTTTGCTTATTTTTTGTTAAAAACGACTAATTTTTGAAAATTTTTAGCAGAAAATCAGAATAAAATTAAGCTAAAAAACTCAAAAGTGATGCAAAAATATTTTTTGCACCACTTTTTGTGTTTTAAATTTTTCAGAAAAATACTAAAACCTTGCATTTAGTCCAGCTATAAATAAATTTTCTTTATAATTTTGAAGAGGAATAGAACTGCCTAAAACTGTTTTTTGAACTTTCAGCAAGAAACTATATTTTTTAAGGAAAGTTATTTCAGACGCTAACGAAAAATCATATTTTGTACTCACACTCGCATACGCATAGCTACCAGCACAAGTATTTTTCCATTTTCCTTTGAAAGTATAACCCACTTCACTTGTAAAAGCTTTCCAAAATCCGTTTTCAACACCACCCTGAATATCTCTAAGCAAAATATTAAGTTGCGCTTGCATAGGAAAAGAAAACCCAAAAGTCTGTACAATAGTATAAATTTTAGCTGACTGATACAAAGGAAGCGCATTTGGAGGCAGGTTTTGACCTCCAAGTTCGTAATTTTGCGTATTTTGCATAGAAACTACTAAACTCGTTTGCCAAGGTTTGTTATTCACCTTATATTTGTGGATAATGTTAGCATTAAGCACGTGAACTGTATTTAAACTTGTGTTTCTTGCTTTATTAAGCCTATAATCAATCATTACAAAAGGTAATTTTTTTGGTGTCCATTTGAATTTGATGCCATAAGTATTAACATAAGTTGTTTGTGTTTTTTGACCAGAAAGATTGTCATAAGATTGCCCAAAAGTACCAGTCAAAGTAATTTTACTATCTGGAATTGTTTGTTCTATTTCTGCCTGATAGCCTTTCATATCATTGCGCATATAAGGTGCGCCTAGTGTATGGAAATTTCCTGAAATATATTCTGTTTTTAATTGTAATTTTGTATTCTTTTTTATTTGTAAATTCAACTTTAAATTAGCTGCATTGCCTATTTTGATGGTAGAATCACTCATTACATCATTGAAAAAATTATTATAAGATTCAGAAAAACTCAAATCTTTTTTATACAAATTAGTAGAAGTAAAAGAACGAGCCACTTCTCCCTCAAGATTTACTGTTTTACCCAAAACAAATTTACCTTTAAGTGCTACAACATAGTTTTTTTGAGGCGTAGAGGGTAATAATGCCAGCGGAAGCCCAATTAAATCTCCCCCAACCCCTTTACCATCAATTCCTTGCAAATAAATCAGACGAATATGAGATTTATCTGTTTTCCCATAACCAATTTTACCCGCCTGTAATTCTCTTTCATAAACATTTTGAGAAGCAATAGCTTCCATATTTTTCTTTCCAGCATAAGCAATATGCCATTTAGCGGGTTCTAACTCAATATTTACCCCTTTAATAGGCACGCCACGCAAAGTATAATCACTAAAAGTAGGGTTTGATGTACCTACTTCAAATTTTTTGATGCTTCCAAAAATAACTTCTGGAAGCCCCAAAGCACCATAACGAGAGAGTTTTTGAATGCCATCAGTCGTATTCCCATCTTTAAAAGCCTTTAGAATAGCATAAGTTTCATAACCCGCTATTTTCATTGGGTCTGCTGTTTTGAGAGAATCATAAGATTTTTGAATATTTTTAAGTTTCTCCTCAGAAATGTTATTTTTATCTAAATATTTCTTGATTTTTTTATTTTCTTTGGCAACTTTTTTCTCTAATTTTTCTTTCTTTTTAGCAAGTTTGTCAGTTTGTTTTTTAGTTTTGTCTTCTAATTTCTTTTTACCCTTTGCTGTGAGTGTATCACTGATTGCTTTGGCTTTTTTCCTTAATTCTTTTTCTCCTTCCTTTTGAAGATGTGCAGGCAATTTTTTGATGTTATCTTCATATATCTTCATTTGCTTTTTAGCTTCCTTTTCTGCCATTGCTTTACCAGCAGCTAAATTAGCATTAAGTGTAGAATCTAAGAATTTATCTTTTGAATATTTATCTAACTTACTATTAAGTTTTTTACTGTCTAAAAAGGGGATATCATTATCTGAATAAAAGTTGTATAATTTATCTAATTCCTTCATATCGTCCATATAAAGCTCCTTTTCTAGTTTATCAAGTTTGGCTTGGGCTTTTCTACGAATATTTTGTTCCAGTGTAACCATATCTAAACCAACAGTAAACCTATTCATAGGTTGATTAGGTAAAAAACCTTGTTCTGTGGTGCGGATAAGTTGTATTTTGAGAGGTAAACCAACTACGCTCACATTAGCATTTACTGTAAGGCGAGTAAATGTGGCGGGATTATTGACTGGATAATTCCCTTCTCTGTTGCTAAACTGTTGTAAAAGAGCGGCTTGACCACCATTGAATTTCAAAAATGGAGGCAATGTAAAGTTTTTAGCAGTATCAATTTCTGATTTGATAAGACTACGTAAAACGCTATAACGGTTTTTGATGCGACTTTTAAAGTATTTTTTTTGCGTTTTGAACACATTGACTGTACTATCTACCCTCAACTCATTTTTAATAAAATTAGTACCCATTTTCTTAATATCACGCTTAGTAGGAATTTTTGAGGTGATTTTTGTTTGGAGTTGCGTTTGTATCTGTCCTTCCAATGCTGTTTTTGTTGGTATTTTTGGTATTGGCACAATAATTTTAGGCAAAACCGTTTCAGACAAAGCCTTTGGTAGTGTCTGTGCATTACATATTATAGAAAATAACATCAAAACAGGTAAAATAAGAATTCTCACATTGAAAGTATTTAATTTTATAAAAAACTTAACGCCACAAAATTAGCGAAACTTGTTTTAGTAAACAAACACCATTGAGAATTCGCTGGCATCTATTGAGAATTCGCTAGATTTTTATGAAAATAATTAATATTCAGTTGTTCGTATTTTATTTTTTAGTGAATATTTTCTGAATAAACGAACTGTAATATATTTATCTACTTGATAATCATAAAGACTATTTTCAAAATAGTTTTTATGTATTTCAGGAAATAAAAAAATAGGATTATTCCAAGAGAAAATGCCTGTTTTTGAAAAAAGTGCTACGAATTCTCAATAGATCCCAGCGAATTCTCAATGGCTCTTGCATAACAAAAAAAGTTTTGGTAGCTTTGCGCAGCAAAAAAAGTTCATAATTTTTTCTATAAAATGAAAAAATACCAAAAAAAATGGCTAGTTTTGCAAAAAAATATCAACATATAATATATTTAAGTTATGATAAAGTATTGTCTTTCCATTTGCCTTATTGTTTGTTCTTTTTTATCAAAAGGACAAGAAATACTGCCACCACAACTTATTTATCCTTCCAATAAAGATATTTTAATGGAAACTTTGCCTGTTTTTAGTTGGATAAATGTGGGAATTATGCCTGTTGCCTTGCTTAATATGGGCTATGGTCGTGGATACAGTTATGAGATAAAAATTGTAGAAATGATAGGGGAGCAAAGTCCAGAAGCAGCTATTGTGTCTAATATGGATTTTTACAGGGCAAATGCAGATAATAATTTGTTTATGTATCCTTTATCTGCACCAAAGTTGGAGAAAGGCAAAGACTACGCTTGGCAGATAAAACTTAATTACCTTCATTCAGTTGGAGAAACTTCTGTGCCTAAATTTGTATTGAGTGAGGCTTTTATGTTTAGTATTGCTGATTTACAACCAGAAAAGTGTGTTCCTATCCTAAAACAAGCAACAGAAAATAAAATTTATAGTGTAGAAAACTATCAACTAAGTTTTGAGTTTGAAGCAAGTGAGCTAGTGGATAGAAAATCAGCTACTTACAGAATTATAGATATGATGGATAAGGTGAAAGAAAGTAACATCTCTGTTACTTTTAGTGAAGAATATGGCATTATTTCTTTGAAAAGTTTGGCTACTTTTAGAAAGAACAGCACTAAAAATGATATATACGTGCTGGAAGCCAGTTTGCCTAGTGGTAAAAAATATGTATTAAAATTTATATGCCAATAAAATATAATTATGAGAATTAAATTTTTACTTTCGTTTGTCGTAGGTTTTTTGTTTACTATGGTTGCTTATGGACAAACTGTTACTTGGACTGGAGCTGTGAATAGTAACATTAGGAATGCTAGTAATTGGACAACCAATACACTTCCTAACAATACAATATCAGGTATTATCAATGCTTGTATTGGTTGTCTAAACCCTGTTCCAACAGTACCTATTAACAATCCTACATTTGCAAATAATACGATTATTACCATTCAAAGTGGTGGTAATATTAACTTGAATAATAATACCCTAAGATTAGGTACATTAAATATAAATAATAGCCTAACATTTACTCAAGGTGGAATAACTGCAAATACTATAAATATTAATAACACTAGTACATTTAACTCTGGTAATGTAGTCGTAACAACTGCAACTTTAAATATTTCTAATAATAGTACCTTAAATTCAGGTGCTGGACTATTAAAAGCTACCACATTAAATGTTTTAAGTGGTAGCACTTTAAATACTAATAATATTCAAGTAATTACTACATTGAATATAAACAGTGGTATTGTTAATCTTAATAATAATTTCTCAAGTAATGCAGCCGTCAATGTTTTGGGTGGTGGCAATATCAAACTAAATGGTTTTGTATTAGAGTTATTGAGAGCAACGGGTATTTTAAATATTTCTAATTCAATTACCTTTATTTCAGGCGAAATAAGGGCAACGACTCTAAATATTTCTAATGCTAGTACATTCAATTCAGGTAGCGCAACAATGACAGCTACCACCTTAAATATTTCTAATGATAGTATTTTAAATTCAGGTGCTGGCTTATTGACAGCTACGACTTTAAATGTTTTAGGTGGTAGTACTTTGAATATTGTTAATGTCCAAGTAGTTACAACTTTAAATATAGATAGTGGTATTGTTAATCTTAGTAATAATTTCTCAAGTACTGCAACTGTTAATGTTTCCAATAGTGGTAAAATTAACTTAAATGTGCTTATATTCGCATTATCAGGTACAAGAGGTATATTGAATATTTTTACAAATATGACGCTAAATCCAGGTACAATAAATGCTACTACTATAAATATTACTAATACTAACCCTAGTAGTATGATTGTAAACTTTGGTGCAACAACAATAAATGCTACTACTATAAATGTTAATAATAGTGCTTCAAATCCTAATACTTTAAACACTGGTAGTGGTTCAATAACTGCTATCACTATAAATGTTTTGGGTACTAGTACTTTAAACATAAACACTGGTGGTTCAATAACCGTTACTACTCTAAAAGCAAGTGGAAGTAGTGTTACTGAAAGAAGTACTATTAACTTATATAAAGATATTTCAACTACCAATTTTTTAGCTAATTTTTCAACTATTAACTTGGGAAACCGCAAATTAACGACTACCAATGCTACTCCCAATACACCAACATTAGGATTGGTGATTATAGGAAGTACAGTTGTTAATGGAGAATTAGCAGCCAACGCTCTAAATGAAATAAAAGGAAGCACTTTTGATGGAGGAATAAAAATAACTGCCTTAAAGGGAAAAGCTTTTGGCGGGAATACATTTAATGGTATAACAAATTTTGAATTAAGTAATGGTAGTGGAAGTGGTGCTTTAAATCTCAATACTAGTGCTGGTAGTACTTATGCTGGAGATGCTACATTTAAGAATACCAGTACAAGCGTTTTTACTATTGTATCTCATTCTAATAACAATACTACTAGTAATTTTAATGCACAAACTACATTTATAAATGAAAATGGGGGAGCTATTAATGTTGCTACCAATAACGCAATTGTTAATGCAAAAGATGTTATTGTTCAAAACACTATTGGTACTTTTACGCTAGCAACAGGAACATCTACAGTTTCAGGAATAGGTTTAGAAGTAATCAATGGAGGGACAACCAATTTAAGTATTAGTTCTGCTTGTACTTTTGCAAATGTTATTTTAACTAATAATGTGACATCAAGCATAATTACTACCGCCAATACTACTCAACCATTAGGAACTGTAACAATTACAAATAGTCTTATAGCTAATTTTTTTGTTGGTGGTTTGAGTACAATCAATTTGAATAATGTTGCCCATAGTAACCAAGCAGATAATATTGTTATTAACGTTTCTAATGGAACATTGGGAATAAAAAATTCAACTTTTGCTGGAACTGTTAGTTTTTTAGGGGCAAGTATCCCCACAACTAATAATACTTCTGTTAGTATAATTGGTAGTACGTTTGCTAAAGCTGTAAATATTACAACAAAGACACTTACTGACATATCAGGAAGTACATTTGATGGAAATACAAAAATAATAGTAAATGGCAGTGGAAGCACTAGTGGAGGAAATACTTTTAAGGGTACATTAGATTTAAAATTGTCTAGTTCAGCTAGTGGCACATTATCTCTAAATACATTAACGCCAAGTAATCACTTGGGCGTATGTACTTTTACTAATAGTTCTTCTCAAACACTTACCATAGCTTCTCATGGTCAAATCCCACTATTGAGTACATTTGAAGAAAATTGTACTATAAACAACACAAATACAGGTATCACAGGTATCACAAATATTGCTAACAATACAACAAAAGTACAATTTAAGAAAGCCTGTATTATAAACAATAATGGTACAACAAGCATAGCTAATAACAGTTCTCAAGTACAGTTTGATTCAGAAATTACCATAAATAATGTAACTGGTCAGACATCAATAAGCGAGGCAAAAGGAGTTTGTACTGTCAATAATATTGTGATGAATAATAGTGGAGGTACAATAAGCACAGCAGATGCAGATATTTCTAGTAAATTGAATGTAAACAATTCTCTAAAAGCTAACTTTATAGGGACAGGTTTAAATATTGGTACTATTGATCTCAATAGAATTACGCACAATGGAGCTACGGATAATGTAATAATAGATGCTTCCAATGGAACATTGAATGTAACTAACGCCACATTTGATTGCCCTTTTAATGTTAAAGGCATTAATAACACATTGACATTTACAACAAATACCTTTAAGAAGGTTTTTGTTGCAGAGCAAGTAGGGATTGGTGTTGGAGCTATCAATATTGGTAATACCCTTGCGAATAATGCTAATACTTTTAATGAAAGTTGCACTATTAAAGTGAGAGGTGTAGGAGTAATAAAAGTTGGTGATAGCAATACTTTTAAGCAGAGTTTCACTGCACAAAACTCAGGTACAGGTACGATTGGTATTGGTAATACTAATTCAGTTAGTCAAAACAGTATTATAGAAATTACGAATACAGGAAATGTGAATATTGGTAATAACAACTCTTTTAAAGGCAATTTTGCTACGCAAGGTGCTGGTACAGGCAATGTCAATATGCTTAATAATACTAATAATTCATTTGAGAAAGATATTATTCTTGATAAATTGATTGTCTTTAATAATAATAATTGTATCATTACTTTAAATGGTGTTGATAATCAAATTATTAAATCTACTATTGTTAGTTTTCCCCTACAAAATATCCCCACATTAGTTATTGATAAAACGGTGGGTGATATTTTAATTAAAACACCAATTAGTATTTCTACAAATTTAAGTATGTCTAATAGAGCCATAATAGATTGCACTTTTGGTAACTTAAATTCACCTATGCTTACAATAGGTAGTGGTAATACAACTACAATATCAGGTGTTAACTATCAGGGACAAACCTATATAAAAGGTGCAGTGAAAAAAAAGCTCAAAAAAAATACTGCACTTGCTTTTGAGTTTCCTGTGGGGGCATCAAGTTGTCAGCCTCTATGGTTATCAAGTGGTAATCAAAAAACTCCCAATAGTACTGTTCTAGAATATAGTATTGTGGTAGAATACAGTGGTTTGTCTAGCACTGTTACTAATAATCAAACTGGTAAGTTCATTAGTGAATTTGAGAATTGGAAATTTAAAACTGACTTTCCAATTACACAAGTTTCATTTAAGCTAAATGCGCTACAAAATTCACGGTTATCCGGTTCTGGAGGAATAATAAGGTCTTTTGATGGGGAACTCACTGTAAGTGGAACACAATGGAAAGAAATCAGTAACATTATTACAAATATCATTCCCAATACTATTCTTAGTAATACTCTGCTTTCCCCAGCAATTTCAACGCCTCTCCAATTTATTTCAGGTACAACGCATGAAATAAGGCTTGGTTATGACGCTGCTTTGGAAATTGATGTAGCAGATGTAGCACCCAAAGATTTTACTTTTTCAAGCACATCTAGTCTTACAAGTTTACCAACTACTACATTTTCAACTGGTAGTGCCTCGTTGTTATTATCACCTGTGGTTACACCATCAAATGGTTCAGGGACTATTAGTGTGAATATAAATAGTGCTAATTTATCTAAAATAACTATTGATTACCCATTGCAATCAATTCCTGTTATTAAGGTAGGAAGCAGTTCTTTTACCCCTGAAACGTTATTACCTGAATTCTACAAGGTTACTACCCCTGCGGTTGGGCTTACCAAGCTAAAATTTTACAAAACACCACAAACATCTACTACTTTATTAGGCATTACTACTAATCTTGTTAGTGGAATTAAACTTGGTACAGATTTGAAGTTCACTTTTTCAAATTCATCTTTATTTGAGTTGAATATTTATAATACAACAAATTTATTGCCATTATTTACTTTGCCTATGACTACATCTGCAGGTAGTTTAACTTGGACTCCAACTGGGTTATTGGCAGGCACTTATAAATTCACACTTACAGATTTAACAACATCTACAATTGTCTATCAAGGGCAGTTTATAAAATAAATAGATTAAACAAAAAATGAAAGATAAAATTATCATTGGAACAGCTATCATTATTAGTTGTCTTGCATTAGGTTTTGGTATTTGGGCAAAAAGTAGCACACCAAAGGTTGCTTATGTGAAAGTAGCTATTATTTTAGAGAAGTACAAAGGGCTTCAAGAGGTTAGGAATAAATTTCAACAAAAAGAAGCAGATTGGAAGTCAAGTGTTGATACATTGACTTACAAGTTTAATATAGCACTTAATTTGTATAATGAGGAAATGTCTAAATTAAGTATAGAACAAAGAAAATCTAGGGAAGTAGCCCTACAAGAGCAAGGAATGACACTTGAAAAATACAGAAAAAGTATTTTAGAGAAAGCAAGTACAGAGGAAGATAAAATGTTGCAAGGTGCTTTGAATCAAATCAACTCATTTATTGAGAGTTATGGCAAAAAAGCCAACTATACGCTTATCATAGGCACTACTTCAGCGGGAAATCTGCTGTATGGTGATGAAAAAATAGATATTACAAATGAAGTATTAGAGCAACTAAATAAAAATTATGTTAAATAGAATTTGGTTTATACTTTTATCATTATCAAGTGTGATAAGTGCTTGTAAATCAACTATTCGTACAGAAAAGGAGCTTTACAAGTGGATAAATGATAAGGATAATGGGCTTGTACAAGAAAAAACTACTAATGGATTTACGCTTACAGCAAAATACCTGCCCGCAGAGTTACTTGCTTATAGAGAATATGAAAGTGATAAAACTATACCATTTAACAAGGTGCTAGAAAATTATAAGAAAAATAAGACCTTCTTAATGAGCATTAAAGTAGATACAGCAACTAGGCATACAGGTAATATATTATTTCAAGATGCAGAAGGCTACGCTGGTTATAAACAAAGGATATTGTCTTTTAATTTTGGATTAGAAGAAATGATTTCCTTGAATTATTCAGAAAAGAAGTATAAACCTGTTTTATACACACTAGAAAACACTTTCAATGTTGTAGATGGTAAGAATGTTTACCTAGTGTTCAACATAGACAGTTTAAAGAAGCAAAATAAACAAGACGAAATGGATTTAGTATTTGAAGATGTCCATTTTAGTACAGGGATTACACATTTTCAATTTAAAGTAACAGACTTACAGAATATTCCAAAGATAGAACTATCCAAATAACCCAATGAAAAAGAGAATTATCAAAATCACAGCAGTTACATTGTTGTTTAACTTTGTCTTACAGATATTTGTACCTTCTGTTGCTTATGCACTTACGGCTGGATCTAGTTCGCCAGAGTTTTCAAGTTTTGAGCCAGTGGCGACTACTGATATGGTTAATATACAATCAGGAGATTTTAATTACAACTTGCCAGTAGTAGAAATACCAGGACCAGAAGGGTCTGGTTATGCTTTGTCTTTATCTTACCACGCAGGAGCATCTGCTGAGGAGGAGGCTTCTTGGGTTGGACACGGTTGGACACTTAGCCCAGGAGCTATTAACAGAAGTGTAAGAGGATTTCCAGATGATTATGCTGATACACGAATAGATAAGTATAATAAGATGCCTATCAACTGGACTGTGAGTCAAACTCTTAATTTGGGACTGGATTTACTGGCAATAAAAAAATTTATGAAAGCTGGAAATCAATCAAGCCAATCTGCAACAGGAATTGGCTCCCCAAGTTTGAGTTTAAGCAAAACTGTAAGATTTAATAATAATCAAGGGCTTGCCAACTATATTGGCTTTGGTGTAGGAGCAAAGGGGATTGGTTCAATCAATATGAGTGTAGGCCCACAGGGTACTACTTTTTCAGGGCAAGTTGATTTTATAGGTACCTTGATAAATGGTTATGCTTCTAAACAACTTAACAAGGCAATACTAGAACACAATACAAAGAATGGGACAAAAAAAATAAATGAGCATCAGGCAAAATTGCTGGACAAAGCATTATCAAAGAGTTTACCTGGTTCTTATGGACTTTCTAATAACTCTGAAGATGTAAAAAGCACCGCCATGGCAAATTACAGAACTAGGTCTTTTGATTTTGAAGGAATAAGTCTTACAGGAGATGTTGCTCCGTTTCCTGTAGGTGCAAATTTTGGAATGTCAGGTAATTTGAATGCTACTGAAAATATTCCGCATACTCCTTATAGAGCATTTGGCTACATTAATAATCCTAATAGAGCTAGCTATGGTGGAGACGATGTAGATAAATTAAGTGATTATTACGTTGAAAGAAGTAGCCCATACAAGAAAAGAGACTTATTTGTAGGCATACCTTTTAATAATGCTGATAACTTTGTTGTAATGGGTGAGGGGCTTACAGGTGGCTTTAGATTTTTCCCAAAAAAAGTGGGGCATTTTTATCCAGATTTTAGACGTAATAGTACGTTATTAAGTAGTATAGGGCTAACTGCTCATATTGGAGGAACTTTTGGACTTTCAGTTAAATTTGGATTAGGCACACATGTTACTAAAATAGGGGATTGGGATGGCGTGAATATAAGTAATAATTACCAATTTACACAAGCATCAAAGCTTGAAGAGAAGGGCATATTACGTTTTACGAATGATATGGGTGGTCAAGTAAAATATGGTGGGACAGAAATTCCTTATGCAAGTAACATAAGTTTTACCGCAGGTGATGTTGCTCCTATTCTAGGTAATCTACAACCCAATAGCTTGAATATAAATGGTTTTCATCCCACACCAGCCACACCAACTAACTCTTCTTATATACAGTCACATACTGCTCAAGAATTGATGAGTACATCAACAATAAAATTTGATAAAAATATAACCTCTAATGTAAATGGTGGTAATGTGATAGGCAATCTGAAAACTATTGTTGAGCTATCTGTACATAATGCTGACGGTATGAGGTATATCTACGGGCAACCTGTATTTACTAAAAATGAAGCTAATTTGCAATTTGATGTTACAGGTAGCGACCAAAAGGATTTTAATTATATAGCCTATAAACAAAATGCGCTTCCACTAAAAGCTGATGGAAGTGTAGTTGTTGATAATGATCTAAATAAGATAATTGTAGGAGAAGTACGTAAAACGCCCTATGTTACTAACTACTTACTTACACAAATTACTACTCCTGACTATGTGGATATAAATAATAACGGACCTTCACAAGATGATTTTGGTGGTTGGACAAAAATGCACTACAACAAAGTGTATGGAGCAGGTACATCAGGTGATAGATGGTATAGACATAGAGCACCTTATAATGGACTTTTGTATAATAGAGGCCAGTTATCTGATATAAAAGATGATGTAGGTAGCTTTTCATCTGGGGATAAAGAGGTATTTTATACTAAAGCCATAGAAACAAAAACACATATTGCTTTTTTTGTAACGAATAAATCAAAGCCTAGAATATATGGTGATATAGCTATGGGCGTTGACCCCAAATACCTGAGAGGAAGTGATATAGATAGAAAAGATGGACTTGATGCAAAAGACCTTTTAGCTGGAGATGTAGCAGCGCAAAAATCCATTAATAAGGGAAGTAATAAATTAGAATTTCTTGAAAAAATAGTCTTATTCTCCAAAACAGACATGAACAAACCCCTTAAAACAACTTGTTTTAAGTATTATAATGATGCCAATAGCCTTGTGCAAAATTTGCCTAATCATGTAAATGGTAGATTTCCAGATGCGCCAGTAGTAGGACAAGAAGGTGGAAAACTAACACTGCAAAAAGTTTGGTTTGAGTACGAAGATGTTGTTAGTGCCAAAATAAGCCCTTATGAGTTTGTGTATAGATATAAGCTTTCTGGTGAAATAGAATCTGAGGTAAAAGCAAAGTATCCAGACATATTTGGCGCAAATTCAAATTATGCAGGAGACATTTATGTTGCCCCCGCACAAAATCCTTATTATCAGCCACATTTATTAGATAGCTGGGGAAATATTCAGTCTTATGCAAAGGAAAGACAAAAATATATGATTCCTTGGATTTATCAAGGAAAAGATACCAACCCCTATCAATCAGGTGATTTAGGATGGCGTGGAGAGGGAAGCGTCAATGGTGCACAAAAGGTTGATCCTGCGGCTTGGCAACTCAAGCAAATAAAATTACCTTCTGGTGGAGAGATACTCATTGAATATGAGCAAAAAGACTATGCTTTTGTGCAGGATAGACTTCCTATGGTAATGTCCAGTCTGGTGGCTTACAATGAAGGTGGAGGTAATAGTGATACCCCCACTTACACTATCAATACCAATGATTTGGGTTTAGAAAATACAGCGGGTATTCCTAATGAAGTGGAAGATGCTATTAAAGCAATGAAAGACCTTTTTATTACAAAAAAACAAAAAATATATTTTAAATTTTTGTATAATCTCAATGGAAGTTCAACACCAACACTTGACCAATGTACAAGCGAGTACATTTCAGGTTATGGTGAGGTAGAAAGTATTACAAGAGAACCTATTGGAGTACAAGATCATATCAAAATTACACTTAAAGGTACTACAAAAGGCGACAGAATAGAAACACCAAGACAGGCTTGCTTTGATTATTTTGTTACTCAAAGGCGAGGGAAGTTAGAGGGAAATTGTGTACCACCTGAAGCAGCGTTTGACGAGCCAATAAAAAAGATGTGGATGAGCACACAGAGCTTCCTCCCAGAACGTCTTGCTTTATTTATTACACTTCAAGGTTGGATGCTTGCTAGAAACATTACTACTTTAACTGTGAAACCATTAAGAGCTACCATAGGACAACAAATAAATACTTCACTTTCCTATTTGCGTTTGCCAACTATCAAACCTAAAAAAGGAGGGGGAATAAGGGTTAAAAGACTAATGACTTATGATAGAGGCTTAGAGCAAGGAGATGCAGTGCTTTATGGACAAGAGTATATTTATAAAGACAACGTAACGATGCCAGATGGGACAAAAAAAATAACAAGTAGTGGTGTTGCTACTAATGAACCATCAGGGCAGCGTGAAGAAAACCCAATGGTTAATTTTATTCCTCCTATATCTTCTGATAGTTGGTGGAAACGAATTACTGTAGGAGAAGACAAAGAACAGACTGAGGGACCCATAGGGGAGAGTATTTTACCTTCTGCAAGCATTGGGCATTCTAGGGTGGTTGTGCAAAATATCCATAAGGGGCTCAATAAAGCAACTAATACAGGTTTTACAATGCACGAGTATTATACCGTGAAAGATTATCCTTATGATAGAATGTATGCAAAAGGAGAACAATTAGATTATGAGCGAGGCGCAAAAGGTGTAGACTACACAAACATTAGTGATAATATCTCTAAAAGTAGGCTAAAAATACCAGCAGGACTTTTTTACTATGAACTAGACAAGGTTAAAATGTCTCAAGGGTTTAGGTTTATTATTAATAATATGCATGGACAGATGAAGCGTGTTGGTAGCTATATTGGTGAATATAATGAAAATAATGATATAAGGACTTATAAAATGGTTTCTGAACAAACTCAGGTTTATTATGAGCCAGGTGAGAAGGTAAAAATGCTCAATAAAGACGGCACTTGGAAGTGGGATATGCCAGGTGCGGAAATGGATACTGCTATGGAGATGAAAAGGCTCTCAGATAACACCTTAGATGTAAAACTTGATTTGGAAGTAACAATAGCTTCTTTTGTTATTCCTGTTGTTTATGTTATTCCCATGATAAGTGTTAGTATTGTAAATAAAGGGATTAGTACACATATATCTTCAAAAATAATCAGGTATCCTGTGATACTCAAGAAAAGTGTGTCTATACAAGATGGTGTGAGGGTAGTAACGGAAAATCTTGCTTTTAGTGAAACCACAGGTACGCCTATTTTAACAAGAACTTATGATGGTTTTGATAAAACAGATGACCCTAACGTACCTAATGGTAAGCATGATGGCAGTATGTATGCACTCAATACGCCTGCTAGCTGGTATTACCCTGGAATGGGCGCAAAAGATAGTGATATTAGTCCAAATACGAACCAACTAAGTGCAAGTGCTGGTAGCATTACTTCTTATGGCAATGATGGAAATCCATTAAATTGGGCAAGTGGTGGTATCAAAAGTATTCTAAGTGCTTCTGCACAAACATTCAAAAAAGGTTGGTTTAGCACAACTGGCGAAATAGCAGAAAGATATAACTTAACAACTAATACAACGCTTGTCAGTAAACTGAATAAAATATGGAGACCATTTGCAAGTTATGTGTATAGAGATGATGTCATATCTTCCAATAATGGTGGAAATGGGATTAAAAATGGCGGAATAATGAAGAATCCATTTGTACCATTTAATTACGCCAACATAGCATTATTAGATACTAAATGGATTTTAGGTAGTGAGGTGCAGAAATACACCCCTGACGGCAATGCCGTAGAGGAGAAAAATGTAATAGGCGTACTAAGTACAGCAGACTTTGGGTATGGTGGCAAAATGCCAACGTTAATGGCAAATAATGCAGCTTATAATTCAACTTTCTTTAAAGATTATGAATATCAATCTGATTATGCTACTCTTCCAGTAAGTCCAGTAAGAGGGTCTCGTAGTGATGAATTTTCACATTCAGGTAAATATTCTCTAAAAATAGAAGCTACATCAACAGATAGAACCTACCCATTATTAAGTCAGCCAATACGTATTGAAAAACTTACAGATGTTAAAAACCAGCCAGGAGCTATTGTTCGTTTTTGGGCTAAATCTAATTTAGAACAGACAACAATGAATTTGTCAATAGGAACTGGAACTCCTATTGCCTTAACAAAGGTAGCTACTGTGGGGGAATGGACTATGTATAAAGGTGTTATCACATCAACAGATTTGGGAACTTCTCCATCTATTACAGTTGGACTTGATAATATTGCTGCAAATAGCACTATTTATATTGATGACTTCAAAATACAGCCAAAAGAGTCACAGGCTACTTGTTACGTGTATGACACAACAACACTCAGGCTGATAGCACAATTTGATGACCAGCATTTTGGTATGTTCTATCAATATAATGATGAAGGTAAACTTATTAGAAAGCTCGTAGAGACAGAAAAAGGCTTGAAAACAATACAGGAAACGCAGTATAATTTTAAAACTAAAACAAGAGATTAAAAAATAAATGAATTATTTAAAAAAAGTTATTTTGTTTCTTTTGACGGTCAAATTAAATGTTTTGCTAGTACAAAATTTGTCAGCACAAAGCAAATCTGAATGCCAACAAACATTTACCAAGTACGTTTTGGGGCTTGGGGAGTATGAAGTCCCAAAAGATGGCAAGCATTATTTTGTGCATACAGTTGCATCTACTTTTCCTAACAAGGAGTTAAAAGAGTATGAGCCTAGTGCCTATTCAAGTGAAAATATCAATGTGAGGGTAGTAATTGCAAAGGGAAAGATGTTTTACTATAGCAATTATATAGATTTTTACCAAGATAATAATGATTTGTTTACAGTTATTCATCCACAAAAATTGATTATATGGAGAAAACCACAGGCAAAAGAGAAACAGGAGCAAAGCATTGAATTTATGCCGTTTAGAAAACAAATGCTAGAGGAGTTATTATTCACAAGTTGTGTGGATGTAATATTAGATAAGAAAAAAGTAAAACAAATCACGATGACACCTAAGACACGGGATATGCAAGGAATTATCAGTAAAATAAATTATTGGTATGATGAGCGTATCTCTAAGCTAGAAAAACAAGAAATAATTTACTCAGAAGGGCAAACTAATTTAAGGCAAGAAGTCATCTATAAAGAGTTTAATCCTGATTATAGAGAAAAAGTAGCTTCTTCTGCTGTTAGTAATGTATTTGATAGCAGAAAAAAACTATTAGATAGATTTAAAGGGTATAGCGTTGAATTTCAATAAAATTAAAATATAATTATGATGGCAAGATTATTATTCATTCTTTTGGTATGTACCCTTAACTCTATAGGGGCAAACATATATGCACAAAGCCCTGCAACGGGGCAATTAAAAAATTCTGTCTGGAAACACAATACGTCTGGGAATGGTAGTAATACCAATATTTCTTTGAATATTCAGGATTACAGCCTGATAAGCACAGTTTCGGGACTTTCTTCTAAGGTCAATGAAGCTTTTGTGAAAGTGGCTTTTAGCCCAAAACAAGATAAGTTTTTGAATAAAAACTATGATTATACACTCACTTTTGACCTTGTGTCTACAAATGCTACCAATCTCACAAAAGTATTGTGCGCAAGCTGCAAACTTACGGTTCGTAATCAAATAGCTAATACAACTACTGCAATAGCTGAAAAACAACTCATTAGTGATGTTAAAAGTTTATTATTTGAAAATAATGCTTATAAGAATATACAAACCATAGAATTACGAGCTATCAAAATTATTAACAATATTACTCCGACCATTCCCGTAACCGCATTAGAGCTTGCTAATTTGGATATATTTTTGGAAATAGCTGTAGGGTATGGCGCAAAGGTAAGCAGTAATACGCCACCAACGAATGTTGCAATAAATGGTTTTTCGCACCTTATCAGTAATAAAACTGTAACTTTTAGCTGGGCAGCCACACCATATATCCCTAATTATGAAATAGAAGTTTTAAGGCTCAATAATAAATCCGAGTTAGATGCAAACCCACTGAGAGCGCAAATACTTGCAGAAGAAGCAGTTGTAACAAATATAGATTGGTCTAAGGCACTTCGTATAGAAACGCAATCCAATCAATTAAGTACCAACCTCACCCTTGCAGAAGGAAAAGGGTTTTATATTTGGAGGATGCGCCCTATTGGGAATTATGAGCCTAACGGAAGTGGAAATAGTAAAAATCATGGTATTTGGTCGTTTGGAAACCAAGGAACGCTTACTATTCAAAGAACGTCAGGCTCACCTACTATTACAGTGAGTGGTGGAAGTGCTCCTAATATTTTCTTTTTTGCTGACCCAGATAATGACATCAATAATATTTATAGCCGAACTTTTACAGAAGGAAACCGCAATAAAGAAGTAATCAGCTATGCCAATGGACTTCAACAATCTAAGCAAACGCAAAGCTATATTCCGTCTCAAAAAACGCAAGTAACAGTACAAACCATTTATGATAATCTTGGAAGACCTGTTATTACTACCTTACCAGTGCCAACAGAAGCTATGTCTGGCACTACTAATACCAATGTTGGACTAAAAGGTTATAAAAAGAAATTTGTACAAAATAATGATAATTTGTTATATAATCCAGAGGATTTTGATGTTATTTTACCAATTCCTAACGGTAATAAATTAAAAAACCCAGACCCAATAAAGGGTGCAGGAACAGATTTTGACTACTATTCTGGCAAAAACAATGTAGCAGATGCAGAAGGCTATCCTTTTACACGTACTTTGTATTATAATGATGGTGTAGGAAGGGTAAAAGAACAATCTGGGGTGGGAAAAAAACACGCTATTGGAGAGAGTGCAGAGAAAGGAAAAACAGTCAAAACATATTATAGCACTTCTTCTGAACACGAACTCACAAGGCTTCTAGGAAAGGAAGCACCAGATGCTAAAAGTGTACTTAAAACCATTACCGTTGACCAAAATAACATTGCAAGCATTACTTATACCTCCAAAGAAGGAAAAGTAATTGCGACTTCTTTGGCTATTTTTGATGGTGCAGCAACTTCTCCATTGCTTGGATTAGATAGCGAAACGGGTGCTGATAATGAAGTTAAAGATTTTATAAAATCTGATACCAAAAATGGAGAAAAAACAGCTAATACCCTTATTGCTAGTCGCCGTATGGCTTTTGGTGAGAGAACAACACTAAAAGGCATCAATTATACTTTAAACTGTAATAATCCTAATTACCCACTTAACAAAATTACAATAGGCTGTTTTGAATTTGATCCTAATGCTGAGTTTATAGTAGAAGTTGTTATTAGAAAAATAGATGAGCCTTGGACTTCAACGCCATCCAGTTGGACAGCACTTGCAGATAAAGGAACTACTCCTCCAGAGGATAAAATTTTCACTATTGTGAAATCAAGGGAAGTAAGTTGTGCAAATACAGGAGCTGATTTTGGTGATATTACCTTAGAAGCAGGCTCTTATATCATAGAAAAAAGATTAACACTTAAGCCAATGGAAGTTAATGTAACAGACATCAGCAATAAAGATGTTGCGCCTTTTGCAGGCTTAATCAAATCATGGCTGGAAGATATAAAATGTAGCAAAGACTTTGCTGGCTTTTATGTAAACGTTGAATTATTAAAAACTAGGCTGGTAGCTGCAAGCGCATTACCAACAAGTCAGCAGCAAACTGCAGCATTTGCAGCTATAGATATATTGCCAGAGTATGCTTCACGAGGTATTCCTACGCCATTTTTTACTAAATACCACGAGATAGAAAAAGATGGTTTTGATGCTATTATACTTAGTACAAAATGCTGCAAAGGCATTAAGGTATTGATAGGTAATATCTCGCCTTTTGATTGTGATAATATTAAACTTGTTGATGTAGGTGCGCCAGCAACACCTACACCAACCTATGTTGCTGAGTACTTAGTAAACCCATTTTTTACAGAACTACCTGAAAAAACAGAGTTTTTCCCTGATTTTGAAGGCTATGCCTATTCCTATTTCTGGGATTGTGTCCCTGAAAGTAAAGTAACAGGTACAAGTTCAGTGATAGGCGGATTACCCTATCCTGAATATGTATATGAGCCTGTCATAACTGATTTAGGCAAACTTAGAAGGTTATTTAAGGGTACTGATGCTGAATTTAATGCATTGGGTGCTGATAATGATAAATTAGCCTATTTCCACAACAGAATAAAATATATTTATCATAAAGTGCTCAAAGACCAAATGAGTGGCTGGCATACACCTGGCACTTTTAATTCTATGATTTATCACATGCTCACAGATAAATATTCTACTGATGGAATGGAAGTAGATGCAACTACGGGACAAGATGTAGTGGTTAAAACAAAGCCCGCTCCACTTACAGACGAGTGTGGTGTAACTATTTACCCTAATTTTAAAGATAGGTTAGTTAGTGGTACCAATGGTGGTAATATTACCCATTTATACTATAATAATACCAACACTACTGCAACGGCTTTTGATGCTATGGTAGCTTTAGCAGCCACAGTTGGTGTAGATCCAACTGCTTTAGGAAGAGAAAAAACTACACAATACTACTGCGCTGACTTGTTTAAATCCTGGTCTAGTAATTTGGCGTTTGTCAAAAATTCGCTTGGAGGAGGCGTTCTAGCTTGCCCAAATGATATAGTGATGGAATTACAGGAAAATGGTAATACTTTATCCCAACAAGCAGATGAGATAAATGGTGCATCTGGCACTGCTACAGGGCTTGATAGCGAAGGTGCAGAAAAACTTGCTTATCATTTGGTTGCAGAGTTTCTAAACGCTGCAGGCTACCGCTTTGCAAAAATCATTACGGACTTTGACGAAAAACCACTTAGTGATGATGAGCAGGTCTCAACACCAGCAGCACCTTACACTTATCCAAAACCAAAAGCACCAAATTTTACTAGAAATGCCCCTTACGCTAACCCACAGCCTACTTACAGCGGAACGCCACTAGTGAAATATAAGCCTATTGTAGATATATTAGGTACACCTTTTGGAGGATTACCCGCACCTGTTATCACACCAGGTTGGGAAGTATGGCAAAATAGCAGACAACTTTTCCGTAGCATAAAAAACCCTATTTATGCTTTCAAATACTTTGAATACAAGGAGGGAACGCTCTCAGAAGTGGAAATGTCCACCTGCTTTGCTGACCCTAATTGGAAAAAAGTTGATATTGGTACAGCAACAGCACCAAACATTAGGGGTGTCTTCTTGAAAACTGGTGGAAACCTCCCTACACCAACTGCTGTCAATGATGCAGTAGGTGTAGTCTCCACAACTTTTGATATTACAAATACATATGAAATTGACCCAGATAGAGGAAGTTTAATTGGCTTACCCGCACCTACGCCCACATCTGGGAACTACTATATCAATGAGCTTTGTGAGCTTTGTGGTATAGGATACGTAAAATGCAAAATTACGCACAAACTTTGGTCGCAAGGGCAAAGATATACGTTTTATGCCCTTATCAATGCCACAAAACCAGGAAAACCAGTTGATTGGAATAATTCGGAAGAAAGTGCCAAAGACTTTGCCTCAGTCGGATATGTACGCAAAGACCCAGACCCTAATACTGTCAATGGTACCGTTAGAAACTTCTACTTGTGGGAAGACGAAACCACGCCTCTCAATGCTGCGCAATACCAACAATTAGTGAATGTACTTAAATTTGAAAAACAAGGAAAAAGACTTAAAACCAAAGTAGAACTAGATTTAGCTAACTTTAATTCAAAAGTAAATACTTGGTGTGAGCAAAAACGTGACGCTATCAGAGAAATGCTTAAAGCGGAGCTAGATGCAAAATGCTACATCAGAAGTAATGCTTATTGCAGAGTTGATTTGCCTACAACAGCCTCTGCACAAGAAAAATATGAGAATGACCGCATTATTTCTGATAGAGATATAGAACTTCTTGTGGATATGATGGTCAATGAATGTAAAGTGCGTGGTATGCTTACTACTTACAGACGTAGTTCCACAGGTTGTAGAGACGTAGGTGCGCCTGTAAAGTTACCTGATGGCACCTTTAATCTTGGATTTAAAGACCCAACAGGCAAAAATATTGAAAAGAGAGGGAAAGTAGAATATGGCGTTGGAAAAGGAGACGAAAAGGTAACTGCAGTACCTGCCAACAAATATGATGCTGAAATATACAAACGAAAAATTGTAAACAATGCATTAGGGGGACCTAATGATATTGATATAATGATGCCTAGTAATAATGCAAACAATACAATGAAAACAGATATATTTGTTTTTGACCCAATGACAAGTACATATGGTATAAAACAAGGTGTACCTGTATTGGACCTTACACCAGTATCAGTAGTGGCAGGAGCAGGGGATAGTGAAGAATTTGATGCTGCACTGCATAATTACTGTCAGTGGAATAAACGAAGACAAGTATTAGAAATGATACTAAAAGCTAAGTTAAAGAGCTTTTGTGATGGAGACAAGATGGTACCTCCTTATGTACCCACGTCAGTGGCTTGCCCTAATGGAGATTGTAATACTATGCCTGCTATGCCAGGGCAGGTTACTACACCTAACCAGCCTTACTCAGGACCTCCCAACACAGATGTTAATGGTGGTACGCTAGGAAGGGTTATACCAGGTAAGAAAGTACAAGCAAAAGTAAAAGTGGTAAGCGGACAGGAAACGCTAGAAGTGAGCTATCCAACAACACCTTAATACTTAATACAAAAAAGCCTCCTTAACACCACTCAAGGAGGCTTTTAAATAAAAATACATTTCAAATTACTTGTTTTTTCAATATGAAAAATATATTCTCTTTTGTAGTAGTGCTACTTGTAATGTGCTTTATTGGACTACCTAATAAAGCACAAGCACAAGCAACTGTGCCATTTATTACCACGTGGGTAACCACAGATGGTACTATTACTATACCAACTTATGGTGTTAGTGGTGCTTACAATTATACAGTTATTTTAAAAAAGGCGAATGTAATAATAAGCACTACTAGTGGAGTTGCTGGAAATCACACTATCTCTGGGCTTACCTATGGAGATACTTACCATGTGGAGATTATTGGCATTTTTCCACGGTTTTATATGGGTAATAGTAGTGATCAAGATCAATCAAAACTTCGCACTGTGGAACAATGGGGTAATAATCCATGGATTTCTATGCATAGAGCCTTTCAGGGATGTATCAATCTTACTTATGCAGGTAATGATGTTCCTGATTTAAGTGGAGTGACAGATATGGCTCAAATGTTTGAGGGCTGTTCTTCTTTTAATGATAACATAAGTAATTGGAATACTACAAATATAACTAATATGAGTTTTATGTTTGAGGGTGCAAGTGTTTTCAATCAGGATATAGGTAGTTGGAATACATCAAATGTGACAAACATGAGAGATATGTTTGACAATGCAACGAATTTCAATCAAAATATAGGCAATTGGATTACTAGTAGTGTAACCAATATGACTGGTATGTTTTGGGCTGCGAGTTCTTTCAATCAGGATATAAGTAACTGGGACACAAGTAATGTAACTGATATGAGCCACATGTTTAAGTATACTAGCTCTTTCAATCAAAATATAGGGGGTTGGAATACTAGCCGTGTAAGGCAGATGGAATATATGTTTCATAGAGCTACTTCTTTCAATCAAAATATAGGTAATTGGAATACTAGTAGTGTTACAACTATGGAATATATGTTTTATGAAGCTACTTCTTTCAATCAAAATATAGGCAATTGGAATACTAGTAGTGTTAGAGAGATGTCATCTGTGTTTCGTTTTGCTACTTCTTTCAATCAAAATATAGGCAATTGGAATACTAGTAATGTTGTAAACATGACTGCTATGTTTGAAAATGCAACATCTTTCAATCAAAACTTAGGTAATTGGAATACTAGTAGTGTTACAGATATGTCTGCTATGTTTGAAAATGCAACTTCTTTCAATCAAAATATAGGTAGTTGGAATATTGCAAATGTAATAAATATGAGTTACATGTTTCGTGGAGCTACTTCTTTCAATCAAAACATAGGTAATTGGAATACTAGTAGTGTTATAGGTATGGTTCTTATGTTTGAAAATGCAACTTCTTTCAATCAAAATATAGGTAGTTGGAATATTGCAAATATAATAAATATGAGTTACATGTTGAATAATAGTGGCTTATCCATTGCTAACTATGATGCTACACTCATGGGCTGGGCTGCTCAAGCCACACAACCAAATATAGCTTTAGGTGCGCAAGGTCTACGATACTGTGCTGGTGCTACTGCTCGTGTTACACTCACAAGTGCACCAAAAAACTGGACTATTACAGGAGATGCACTACTTTGTTGTAGTAGTGCCATTACTATATTACCTACTACGCTTACAGGTGGTATTACAGGTGTACCTTATACGCAAACCCTCACACAAACAGGGCTCACAGGTACGCCTGTGTGGTCTGTGAGTGTAGGTATTTTACCCGTAGGTCTTTCACTTGATGCAAATACAGGTATTATTTCAGGCACGCCTACTAGTGCAGGTACAAGCGGTTTTACAGTTCAAGTAATGAATGGCTCTTGCTCACAAACAATAGTATATAATATTGAAGTAGTGTCTTGCCCTAACATTACTTTTGCTATTACTACTGCCACAAATGCAAGTACTGGTCTACCTTATAGTTTAGATGCAAGTGCAACAGGCAATACCAGCCCACTCACGTATAGCATAGACCCTGCGTTGCCTGCTGGTTTATCTATTAACACTACCACTGGTATTATTTCTGGAATACCTACTTCTGTGACTGCCCCTGCTACTTATACAGTTACAGCTTCACAAGGTGTTTGTAGTGTTACGCAAAGTTATACTTTTGCTATTGTAAGCAACATGCGACCATTTATCACTACTTGGAAAACTACTGATGGTTATATCTTCATACCTACTGCCGCTACTCAGGGTACCACTTATGATTATAATGTAGTTTGGACAAACCTCACAAATGCAGGTGTGGGCAATGGCACTATGTCTGGTAATACAGGTAATTATATTATTTCAGGGCTTACTAATGGAGATACCTACCGTGTAGAAATCACAGGTCTTTTTCCTCATTTTTATATGGATGGAGATGCTACGAATGCTTCAAAACTTTTTACAATAGAACAGTGGGGAGATAACGTGTGGACTTCTATGTATAGGGCTTTTTATAAGTGTAATAATCTCACATATCCAACGAATATGGTCGTTGATATTCCAAACTTAAGTAATGTAACAAATATGGATTTTATGTTTACAAGTTGTAGTACTTTTAATGGTGATTTAAGTAGTTGGAACACCACGAATGTAACAACTATGTATGTTATGTTTAATGATTGTAGGCTATTTAATAGCAATATAGGTAGTTGGAACACAGGAAATGTGACTGAGATGGGTAGTATGTTTGGAAATGCGACCTCTTTCAATCAAGATATAGGTAGTTGGGACACTAGGAATGTAACAAGTATGATTGGAATGTTTGCAAATGCGACTGCTTTCAATAAAAATATAGATAGTTGGAATACCAGTAATGTAACAACTATGTTTCAAATGTTTGGTGGTGCGACATCTTTCAATCAAGACATAGGCAATTGGGACACCAGAAATGTAACTGAGATGCGTCTTATGTTTTTGCAGGCTACATCTTTCAATCAAGACATAGGTAGTTGGAGCACCAGTAATGTAACAAATATGTCTCTAATGTTTAGTGGTGCGACAATTTTCAATCAAGACTTAAGTCGTTGGGACACTAGAAATGTAACACGTACAGACATGATGTTTTTCAGAGCAAATGCTTTCAATCAAAACTTAGGCAGTTGGAATATTACAAATGTTACAGCTATGTTTAATATGTTAGATTATACTGCTCTATCAGTAGCCAACTACGATGCTACACTTATAGGCTGGCAAAGTCAAAATGTAAAACCTAGCGTACCTCTGGGTGCCTTAGGCTTAAAATACTGTGCTTCTGTTACTCAACGTGGCTTGCTTAGATCTGCTAGAAATTGGACTATTACAGGAGATGCACAGGCATCTCCTTGTTGTCCTACCATTACTATATTACCTACTACGCTTACAGGTGGTATTACAGGTGCATCTTATACGCAAACGCTCACACAAACAGGGCTTACAGGTACGCCTGTGTGGTCTGTGAGTGTAGGTACTTTGCCTGCTGGTCTTGCGCTTGCTTCAGGTACTGGAATTATCTCTGGCACACCAACTGTAATAGGTACAGCTAATTTTACTATAAGAGTAACCAATGGCACTTGCTCACAAACAAAAGTATATAGTATTGTAGTAGTGGGTTGTCCTACTATTACGTTTACTAATACTACCGTTACTACTGCTACTGTAGAGGTTGCTTACTCTCTTGATGCCTCAGCCACTTCATCAACTGGTACACTTAGTTATAGTATTTTGCCTGTTTTACCTGCGGGGCTATCAATAAATACGAGTACTGGTATTATATATGGCATACCTACTGCACCAGCGTCACTAACTACTTATAACGTAACGGCTACTTCTGTGCAAAATAGTGCCTGTCCGACTGTATCTCAAACTTATTCATTTGAAGTAGTTTGTCCTGTTATAGCTCCCATAGAGTTCACGCCCTCAGCTAGTACTACAGCGGTTTATTGTAGTGCAAAAACCTTTATTTTCAGCACACAATATAACGAGGGCTACACCTTTGCTTGGGTTGTCAATGGAGTTGCCTTTACAGGGGCAAGCATCACTTATACAGCCACTACAAGTGGTTCTGTTGTAATAGCAGTAACTGCAACAAATACTTCAACAGTTTGTCCTGGCAGTGTGAGTGCTACTATTACTTACCCAATAACTATCAGTTCACCACCACTTGCGCCTGTTATTAGTGTGTCTCCTAATCCATTACTTCCGTATTGCGCTAATCAAGAGTTTACCTTTACTACCAACTATCCTGTAGGCTATACACACGCTTGGACTATCAACAGACAAACCTATTCAACGCCAATAGCTAGTTATACCCCCTCTTATTTCACAAATATTGAGGTAGAAGTTACCGTAACAGCAGTAGGAGGCACTTGTGCTAGCCCAAAAACCTATAAATTATATGTGCCTTCCACAGCCGTCATCAATACGCTTTCTACTGCAACAAGTGTGTGTGCAGGCACAGCATTTACGTTGTCTTTAGATGGGGTAAACAGCAATGCGTATACCTATCAATGGCAATCTGCGTCAAGTATTACAGGTGTGTTTGAGAACATTGTAAGTGCAAATGTAAGTACCACCAACCGCACTTATACTGATACGCAAATTGGTGAAACTGTTTACCGTTGCATTATTACCTGTGGCACTCGTAGCATTATTTCAACGCCTGTTACAGTGATTATGAATGCACCAAGTAATTGTAATA